>CAILBF010000201.1 GCA_903832395.1 uncultured Actinomycetes bacterium
GCGTTGAACGCTTCGTAGAAGTACCCACTATTGCGCCGTGGGTTGCTGAACGCTAACCAAAACCTATTCGGCGTGTTCTCGGTGAAGAACCCAGAGGTCACCGCCCAGATGGAGTCGTCGATACCTGACGCTTCATCAAACACGACCATGACACCGTCGTAGTTGTGAACCCCAGCAAACGCATCGGGATTCTCAGCAGACCATAGTCTGCCTTCCAAACTCCAGTAGCGGGTGCCTTTCTTCAGATCCCGCTCAACTAACTCAGTCAGCCACTTGGCAGGCATCACACGCGTTGCCGATACTTCATACCAATGGCTGTTGATGGACATACTCAGCCACTTCGTTATCTCCGCCCATGTGACTGAACGGAGCTGACTCTCCGAGTTAGCCGACACGATGACGGTAGCACCAATGCGTGTCGTCATCATCCACAGCACTAGCCAACTGACTAGCGCTGACTTGCCAATACCACGACCAGAAGCCACCGCTTCTCTTAATACGTCAAAGTCCACTTTGCCTTGGTTCTGCTTGATGTGCGTAGCGATGTCAAGTAAGACCTCACGTTGCCACTTGCGTGGCCCAGCAAAATGTTCGAGTGGGGTGCCTTTCTGCCCCCAAGGATAGCAAAACATCACGAACGCTAGGGGGTTGTCCTTAATCGCAGGACTCCACAAGCGTGCCATGAGTTCTTGTTCATCTTGCGCTGAGTAGACAGTTGTTTGCATTTAAGCCGTTTGTTGTTGGGTTTCGTTTTGTTTCACGTGAAGCACAGGTTGCACCTCGACACAGTCAGCTTCGATGACGCGCGTTTGGGCTTGCTCTAATGCTGCCGTGATGCTAATGCGTTGTTCGATGTCAACACTAATCTGTTGTTTAGCCACCCAACCATGCTGATGCTTGAGAATCTCAAGTGCTGACTTAGCGTCGCCTTCACGTGCTGCGTTGTGCAGTACGGTGGACATCTCCATCTCGCCGTCGGCGCGTCCTTTAAGTTCAGCCATCTCGGCGATGGGGTCAAGTTGCGTGAGTTGACGGTATTCAGTAGGCAATAAGCCAGACGCCAAGGCAAGCGAGTCACCTTTCAGCCCTAACTTGGCAGCCTTATAGATGCGTTCCAACCTCGCTTCCGTAGCGTGAACTTGGCGTACCTCATAAGGAAAGGATTGGAAGTCATTAAACATTTGGATAGTGTAACAAAAAATTTTAAAAAATAAAAATAAAAATAATAATTTGTATCAAATATTGTGGTGCATTGAGCAGAAAAATAAAAATTTACTGCAAACGCTCCATTCGCAGACACACCATTGCGTTTGACCTATGGGGGACGGCTCAAAGCAAAAGGCATTCTGCCGGCGGGATCAAGGCCGGACGATCGCGGGGCGCCGGCCGCCGGATCGAAGCGGAAAGATGAGAGGATCAAAGCAATGGGGCGCCGGCCATTGTGCCAGGCGTTTTACTGTTTTAATTTTAGGGCGCCGGCCATATTAGCAATGTAAGCAATGTTAGTTATCAATTTATATTTGGTAGATTAGGGCGCCTAGTATTAGATATGTAAGCAATGTTAGTTATCAATTTAGTATTGCTTACATTGCTAACATGAGAGCTTAGGGGCAAAATGCGCGGGAATAATTGTATGCAATGTAAGCAATGTTGCACGTCAAAATATATTGCTAGCAGTTGACTAATTGTTGTTTAATTTTTTAACTTATAAGATATATCTAAACAACATTACTTACATTGCTAACATTCAATAGCTATAAGGCCATTTCGTCCATTTCGCGCGCTTACATTTTGCTAACATTTTGCTTACATTTTGCTAACAATTTAACTTATTTACAAATATTTGATAAAAAAGTATTGCAATGTATCAATTTATGATACAATAAAGCTTAGAAGCACAAATAAACTAAATTAAAGGAAACTTACAAAATGAACTATAAAAGATTAAATAGAGCAGCCAGGCGCGAAGCTTTTCAAAATGATGTACCTTTTACGTACTATAAGCGCGAGGGATCAGCAACTAATACGAATGCAATATGCGAAGCGATCGCGAGTAATCGTAAATTCTCATTTATTAACTAAACTAAATTAGAGGAGCTTTAACAATGGCACGTTTAACATTAACCACAATTAAAAGTTTTATTCGTAAAAATCCAAACCTATATATAAACAATAGAGCTAATTTTGACGGCATGCAGGATTGTGTTGTTTACTCAGACAATTCGAATTTTGTACCAGTTAAAAAACCCGCCGAAAATTACGATCATAAAAACAAGTTAGGAATTGATCAGGCCTGGTTCGTATTAAACTCACGCGATCATTTTATAGAATACGAAGATGGACAATTTAAAGGATATGAAGTTTATAACTGTTGCGGAAAATTTATTTTAGCTATTAAAAAGGGAATTACACAATGAAGACAAAATTAATCGATTACATTTTAGGCGGCCTGTTCATGGCAGCGGCCGGCGCGTTATTAGCTGTTATTTACGTTTATCGTACAGGAGGGTTTTAATATGTCAATGTTGCCTAAACGTAAGTTAACTAAAGAATTACGTAATGAGATAAGAGAATATTACGATTCTCATTTAAACGTAACTTATGATGAGCTTATAAATCGCTATGGTTTAACACGTGCGCAGCTTAAAAAAATACTACTATCTAAATGGGAGAGCTAAAAAATGAACTATAACCTATCAATAATAGGCGGCGCGGTCCGTTATCACTTAACACCTGTAAGCGCGAATGTTAAAACAGGGCCAATACCCGTAAGCACTTCGAGCGCGGTGACATGCAACCCTGATTGTCCATTTAATAACGGTGAGGGTTGTTATGCGGGCAGCGGCCCGCTTGCATTACATTGGCGCAAAGTGACGAGCGGCGAGCGCGGCGACCTGTTCGCGGATTTTTTAGATAAAATCGAAGCTTTACCGCCGGGCCAATTGTGGCGGCATAATCAAGCCGGTGATTTACCAGGCAACGGCCTAGAAATTGACGGCGGCGCTTTAGGTGATCTCGTCAAAGTGAATAAGGATAAAAAAGGGTTTACGTACACTCATTACGATCCGGCCATTGGCGACAATGCAAAATATATTAAGGGCGCGAATGATTACGGCTTTACTGTAAATTTAAGCGCCAATACACCGGCGCACGCGGACCAGCTAAGCGCTCTAAATATTGGGCCTGTGGTCACAGTATTACCGGGCGATCAAGTAGAAAATAGTTATACACCGGCCGGCCGTAAAATTGTCGTATGCCCGGCGACTATTCGCGAAGATGTTAGCTGTGCAACGTGCAAGCTGTGCGCTGTAGTAGATCGCGCGGTAATTGTAGGTTTTCCGGTTCATGGCTCAGGTAAAAAAAGGGCCGCGCGGGTATTTGAAATTAAATCAGTCAACTAAACTAAAGGAAAATTAAAAAATGAGCGATTATATAACTTTTAATATCTGTTCGCATTATGCAAGCGCGATTGTCAACGGTGATTATTCGGGCTTAGAAGATCATGAAGAGCGCGAATTAAACGATTTTTTAGATAACTTAACCCGCGAATATGGATCACAAGACTTGAATTTAATTGATCTTGAAGATCAGTTTAATTTTAAACTTTGCGAGGTATCTAATCTTATGGGTGATTGTTTAGAATTTAATCTAATACCGGCTTAAATTATCAGTTTTAAGGCCTTAAAATTTAGGGCTTTAAAGCGGGTAATTTTGCCCGATATCGGAGATTATAAAATGAGCTTATTAGAAGAGATCGAGCGCCATGGCCTGGCGGACTGTGATTTTAACCGCGCGTTATCAATTTTGGACGTGATACGCGCGGATATCTTTAATTATACGGACTTCGACGCGCCAGATAGTTTGAGCGATCTTCAAGGCCTTAAGAGTACATTAGAGGACCGCGCAGCTTTAGAATCTTTAGGGATTACTGAAAATGACGTAATCCGCGCCGCCCTGGTGATTGTAAATAAAGATATTGATAAGTTAACCGATTATTTTGATAACGAGATATTCCCGGCTGCTGTAGATTTTATAGACATCAAAGCAAAGCCGGCCGTTAATCCTAGTAGTGTAATAATTTCAATATTTGAGAGCTTTGAAGCTGGTAATTCTCATTATGAGCTTGCCGGCCGGTACACTACGAGCGGTAATCCAGAGTTATTTTTATGGGAGGTTAAAAAATGTATATAGTACATTACAAAATTCAAGGCGAGAATTATTCTATTCGCTTTGCAAGTAAAACAAGCGCGCAGCTATTCGCGCGCCGGTACAATGGCACATTAGAAAAGGCGGCCACGTTATGATATCTGGATTAGTTACTGTTGCAATTCTATACGTTTTAATCGCGGCATTCGATCTATAAACCCTATCAACCTTAATAAAAAAGGCCCTTAATAGGGCCTTTTTTATTACTTAATATTGACGATCACTGGCGCGGGGATATCTTCAACCGCGCGGCGTAATTCGCTCTTAGATAATGCCGCGTAAACTTCCGGCGCCGCGAAGATATGTTTTCTAGTGGTATGATCCCTTGAAGCCAGGCGCCCGCAATCAATCCACCCCGCTTCCTTGAGCGCGTGCAATAACGCCGCTTGAGGTACCTTTACATTAGCCGGTGCAAGCCCCGCAAGGCGATCGCATAAACTGTGAAAAGGTGAGCTGATAACCCCCCTTGCGAATTCCCCCTTGCGCTCCCTAAGTAATTCAACCAAGTAAGATTCAGCCATGCTCATACCATGCTCGACTAAATTCGCTTTAAATTCCGTCATAAACGGCGGCGCTGACGGGTTGAATCCCCCTACATCACGTTGATGTAACCACGCTGAAATCGACTCGAATCCCCCCGCGCGGTACCAATCCCACATTTTTTTAGCTGCCTTAGGGTCCATCTTCGGTGCGGCGGACCATACACAAAACCATCTTCTATCCTGCGACGCTAAACTAATCGGGACCGGATCGTTAGAAAACGCTAAAACGAACAGTCTATTGGCCATTTGGTAGGGGTGCAACCCCTTACGATTAATCGGTAACATCTCAGGCGGCGCGGCAATGATTGGTTTTAATTGATTGGCTAATTGTCTACGTGCTGCAGCGTCCGGCTCCTTCAATTCGTTGATGATTAGAATTTCTGACTCGAGCTGATACCCCCATTGGCTAGTCACGCTGTTATTGTCCATGATCCCCCTATTTTTTAGGTGTGGCCCACAAACTGCCCAGATGAACGGCGCCCACATCGTGTCCTTACCACTCCCCTCGTCACCCCCGTGTAAAACGGCGTGATTAATCTTGAGTCTAGGGTTCTGCACCTTGAACGCCATGATATCGAACAAGTGGGACAATTCCCCCTCGTCAGGTACCAACTCACGACAATGGTCTAACCACGCTGAAACCGACTCATCATCCCCTTTGGTACCCTCAACATTCGGTCTAGCATCACGCCAACGGTTGCCGAACAAGTCCCCATCACGGTTAACAATCACAGACTCCCCTGCAGCGTAAGTGATACCAACAAGCGCCTTAGCCCCCTTCGCTTGTCTGTTCTCATCAAAGCAATTAGACGCTAAAATGCGCGTGCCTGAGTGAATGGACTTGCAATCGATATGTCGGAATAGAGCGTTAAAGGTCTGACGGCTCACCTCTCGGCGGTCTTGCATATCGAAGTAAGACTCATCGTCTTGGACATAAGCGAATCGTTGATACCACTCCTCTTTTTCTACTCTACCCAACTGCTTGCGTTCGACCTCTGCGATATGCGCATCGGCGTCGGTGCTAAACATATCGCTTGGGGATATTTTGGCGAGAGCCACGTTCATCGCTTCTGCAATCAACTCCTCACGCAAACCGTGGGTAACAATTGGACCACCATTGTCGGCAACCCACCCTAAAAAGGACTTAGAATCGAAGTCAATGCAATGTGAGTGTAAGCAACAGTAGGAGCGATCAAGCGGCTTATATCTACCCTCTGGGTTTCCGTCGGTGTGTTCTGCATTGTTTGGACAGATAACCCCCAACCACCCCTCGCCATTAATTTTGGACAAGATAAGGCCTTCAGTATTCAGCCATGCTAACACATTATCGCTACCGTTATCTGCTAATCTTAGCGGTTGATAATGGTTGGTATCAGCAGGCGCTGGAGTAACCCCCAACGCGTCGCAAATCTCACTTAAAGTATATTCGTTCAAAGGCGTAAACTCAACTAACTTCGCTTCAAAGTTATCACGACCAGGCTTCAGATTCACCGAGCCTGGCAATCTGACGTTACGTACGGCATTGCAAGCCCCTGCGTCGGTGTACCCAGCATCGGCAATCGCTCGGATTGCTGCGGTAAATTCCCCCTTAGTTGGTTGTTCTGAGAACGCATAACCGTACTGAAAATTCCCCTTTGAGGTTTCAAGAATCCATGTCGGTGCAAGCGGCGGTGTATTCGACTTGGTGCCAATGTCATCAAGCATCATAAATAGGACATACTCGCAGTTGGACGCTGACGCTGAGATGCGCCCATCCTCAAAGCGGTCAATGATAAAGGATGCAGTATTCACATACCACGCTTCCCCTGTCCTAATCTTAGTCGTTGGCAAGTAAGCAGGCCACGTGCATTTGACGGCACCGTCGGCATGGAACTGCATTTCACCGTTCTTGAGTTGGGGTTTCTGCCGAACAATTAACGCGGTTTCGCCTTCTGGCGCTAATTTTGTAATATAATCTAACAAGCTGTTTTGCATTTCTGTAATCTCCGTGAGTGGTAATTTAAGTCCCCTAGCCAAATCTAATAAAGTAGCTAGGGGATTTTTTTTATTTACTTTCCATAACGCTGCATTGTATTTACTTCAATGTTTAATGGTAATCCTTGCGCCCATGCCGGTGGGGTACACATCACCTCACGCATCTTCTGCACTACTGCTTCGGGTTCCGATGTTTCGACCACGATTTCATCATGCACGTGCAGTACGACATCATCAAGCCCACGTAAAGAATGGCGCAGTAAATCATTGGCAACGGCTTGCGTGATGTTCTCGCAGGCAAGTCCTCTCCATAGCCTACCTCTCGGCCATTCGGTTGCGTCTGCGGCGGGTTTCCATGCTGATTTGGCATAAGTGACTCCATCTGGTTCTAATCTTGCGAATGGATAGCATAACACACGCCCACTCGGTAGTGCATACCATAAGTGTTGACCATCAAACAGATACGTCACACGCCCTACACTAAACTCGCGCCCCACATTTCGCATCGCTCTAGTATACGCATTTTCTAAACCTTGCCATAAATCGACTGCCCAAGGATTCGCCATGCGCCAAGCGTTGACCATCTGCTTGGCTAAAGGTTCTGGCAATGATACGCCGTACACCTTACCCATTGCAGCAAACGCACCAACTCCCCCTGCAAAGCCACACGCTAATTCTTGCACCTTACCTAACTGACGTTGGCTATCTGTCACTTGATCAACTGCAACTCTGAAGGTTGCACTAGCGTTGTGCTTGTAAACATCAGCGCCAGTACGGAACAAGTCTAGTTTCTGTACACCTGACGGACAGTTCGATAACCAAGGATTTACTCTTGCTTCAATCGCTGACCAGTCGGCTACTACCAAGGATTTTCCGTGCATCGGTACAATTGCGGGTCTGAGCATCCCTTTGAGGACATCGGTAACTCGTCTTCCGTAAACAGGTACAATTGCGTGGCTTCTAACCATTGCTTGCCTAACGGCGTCAGGTTCTTTGGCGCACTTTCGGGTAAAGTTGTGGACTTGAGCGCCGTAACTACTTGCTCTACCTGTGGCTGCTCCACCAGCAAACACGAACGCTCCTCGAACTCGTTGATCTTCAACATCGGCTAACTCCTTTAATCGTTTAAATTTGGCTACGCTTGATGCCCATAGGTCATCAGCGCATTGGATTACGTCTGCTACATCGGGTGGTACTTGGTCGGGATTTTCTTGCGCCAATACTAACAAATTAGCACGTACCGATTTGTCTATTGAATACTTCTTGACATCATCCTTGTAGGTTTCCATCAACTTCTTGGCTTCATTACCAACGCGTGCTAACACCCACTCACGCATCTTAGTGCTACGCACCGAGGTAATTTCCCCCTTTGTTACCTCAGATACGATCTTTTCTATTTCTTCTAACTCAACACTTGCATAGCCAATGGCTGCCGTGCATAGTTCGGTGTCGACTAGCACACCTCTGTCGTTGATACGCTCATTAACATGATAATCGGCTAACTCTTCATCGGATAACTGGCGCATGGCTTGGCTGATTGCTCGCATAGCACGAACGTCCTGTTCACAGTAGGCAACCATCTCAGCCATTAGTGTTGGGTCATCGTTGAATGTACCGTCTGACTTAGGGATAGAAAGCAATCGGATTAACTGACTGCCACGATGGTCCTTACGCATGGAAGCACCAGAGAACCGACCAACATCTTCAAGTGAACCAGGCGCACAGTTAGCCCTCGCTTGTGTTGCGGTGCAATAAAACTGTTCTAACTTGGGTTCGGGGATGTTGTAGTCAGGGCAGAGGACATACCAAAATATTAAACGTTCAAACGCAGCATTGTGCGCCCTAATCTGACCGCCTTGATTGATAAATTCAACAATTCGTTGTGGAAAAGGTTGATGAGGAAGCCATGTCTGCACATCCTCATCATTGAAAGCGTAGGAAAGACACAGCACCGAAGTGCTGATGTCCTTAGCGTAGTTGTAGCCACCATGACTAATGAGGTCACAGCGGCTACGCGTTTCAAAATCAAGCCAAAGCATTGATTAACTTCTGCGACGGCGTGTTGCAGGCGCTGGTGTTTCTGCTACTGCTTCGACTTCAACTTCTTTTGGTGCTTCTAACTTCTCAGTCTTGTCTGCATCCATACCTACCCATGACTGTATGTCAAAGATTGGTGTGTAAATTCTGCCATAAGACTTGTGAGCGTAATGCTCTTTCTTAAGCGACACAATCGGAACAGGCTTGCTACTGTCTGTTTCTACTTGTGTTGCAATGGCAACTGCCAAGGCTTGAACGGATCGTTTGCCACCAACCGAAGTTGTTGTGTAACGAACTTCCATATCCTTATCTTCACCACTAATGCACTTCATGGACATACCGACTTGCGTTTCCCAACCTTTTTTAGCATTAGGTGGCGCTGCATCAAGTTCTGGCAACGGCTGAGATACTGATACCATCTTCTCACCAAGCACTTCACCATCACCCCATGCGATGAAACCATGCACGAACGAGAACGGATTGATTGCCCATGTTGAATCATCTTCGACTTCGGTCTGGTCTGCACCGAATACCCAATGGCCTGTTTTGTCCATCTTGATAATGACGACACCTGCTGCGCCAACATCGGTTTCTAAAGCACGTAATGCTGTCGATAACGCTTGGACTGAAGGGAGGTTTGCTGCTGAAAATGTAGTTAAGTTTGACATAATTTTATCCTTATTGAATTTTAGAAAGGGCTGCGGTGAGTTGCTTCCCAACATTTACTACCGCTGGACGAGAATCATCTTCACGCGCCAACGTGCTACCACTACTTACTGCTATTACTAAACCTTCCGGCAATTGTTTTTTAACTGCCTTCAATTCTTTTTCTGCTTGCGCAGGTGAAAGAATAGTTTGTTTGAACGGGTATACTTCCAATTCAATTAACGCTTTTCGTGCTTCTTCTTCATTAGTCCATTGGCGTGTTGCACGCTTATTGACTAACTTCCAACCAGGCACAGGCTTATCGTTCTCTAGCATCTGAAACGCTAATGCTCTCAAGTCGGTAATCCATTGTTCTAACAAATCACAATTAGCCAAGTATGCACCAATCTTCTGAGCGTCTAACGATTCTAGACTGATATGTAAGGCACGGTCAACTGCACCAGTCATCTTTGGGCAAGTCGGTTTGGCTGCACACCATCTGCAATGTTCACCAGCTTCCATCTTAGGTGACTTCTTTTCTGACTCGTAAACTGCGTGTTGGAGTTGTGTTTCAAACTTAGCGATACGCTCTTTAGTTGTTACCCAACGGCGAATCATTGGTGGTTGAATAATTACACATTCAATCTCATCAACCCCTTCAAACGCCCACTTGGCTGATTCTGTACGCATAGCTGCTGCTGCGTAGAACATCAACTGTTCGTTTTCTTCTACGCTAACGGCGACGCCATCACCAAACTTCCAATCGAGTACAATCGCACGATTGCCAATGCGACCAATAAGGTCACATGAACCAAAAACATCTGGCAAGAAGTCACCAAAGTTAACTTCAGTTTCAACAGAATATTCCATTTCAAGGTTTGGATCAACTTGCATGAGTAGTTCCAATGCAGGTAATAACTTGTTGTCAATTAATTCTTGAGATAATACTTGCCCTCTATAAGTTACATTTAATAACTGCTGGACAGGTATGTCAGCATCTAGCACTTGTGCGATTGCATCA
>CAILBF010000202.1 GCA_903832395.1 uncultured Actinomycetes bacterium
GATGACTGAAACATTTTTCTTAAGCCAATAAATTGCCTCAGGTGAGTTCTCCACCGCGATCACGCGAGTATCAGGCGCTTCGGTCGCTATAGCTAAAGCAAGCGCACCTGATCCTGCGCCTAAGTCAATTACGCTAACTGGGGTGGGTAAATTCTTAATATGAGTTAAGACCGCATCAATTAAAAGTTCAGATTCTGGTCTAGGTACCAAGACGCCGGGGCCTACTTCAAGCTCCAAATAACGAAAAGGTGCGACTCCTGTCAAATATTGAAGCGGCTCATGATTGAGCCGTCTATCTAAAAGCGTAAAAAACTGCTCCTCAATGACGTCAGTGTCACTAATTGCTGACAACGTTGTCTCGACAAGTATGGAGTTATGAAGATCCATTCGCGAGAGCCCCAACACGTGAGCTAGTAAGTGTTCGGCATCTACTTCGGCAATTCCGGATTCAACCAACTGTGATTTAGCATCACGCAGTAAATCCTTGATGTCCATGGAATTTTACTTAGTATTAGCTAAGCGCGCGGCTTTATCAGCATCAATGAGTGCTTGAATCATGTCATCGAGATCTCCATTTAGAACGGAATCTAGATTATTTGATTTGTAGTTAACGCGGTGGTCGCTGATTCGATTTTCTGGGTAGTTGTACGTGCGAATGCGCTCAGAGCGATCCACGGTACGAACTTGGCTCTTGCGCTCAGCTGAAGCTGCCGCCTCTTGGGCCTCCTGGGCTGCGGCTAACATGCGTGCGCGCAGAATACGAAGTGCCGACTCTTTATTTTGAAGTTGGCTCTTTTCATTCTGGCAAGAAACTACGATTTCAGTTGGAATATGCGTTAGTCGCACGGCTGAGTCCGTGGTGTTAACAGATTGTCCACCTGGGCCAGATGAGCGAAATACGTCAACGCGTACATCATTCATATTCAACTCAACATCGACCTCTTCGGCTTCAGGCAAAATCAATACACCGGCAGCGGATGTATGAATACGTCCTTGACTCTCAGTCTCTGGAACTCGCTGCACTCGGTGTACGCCGCCCTCAAATTTAAGTCGTGCATACGGTGATTCTCCAGGGGCGGGTGTTCCCTTTGATTTAATTCCAACAGAAATATCTTTATATCCACCCATTTCACTTTCGGTGGCATCGATTACTTCAACTTTCCAATTATGACGTTCGGCATAACGCATGTACATGCGCAACAAATCCCCCGCAAAAATCGCTGATTCGTCGCCGCCAGCACCAGCTTTGACTTCCAAAATAACATCGCGATCATCATTGGGATCACGCGGAAGTAGTAACTCTTCTAACTTCTCCCCCGCCGCAGCAGCCGCAAGCTCTAGCGCTGGAATCTCTGCTGCGAAATCGGGATCAATTTGGGCTAACTCTTTGGCCGCTACTAAATCATCTTCGGCCGATTTCCACGCTTTAAAGCCGGCAACTACTGGACCTAATTGGGCATAGCGACGACCAAGTTTGCGCGCATTGGCTTGATCATCATGAATGGTCGGGTCGGCCATCTTGGCTTCGAGTTCGGCGTATTCACGAACCATCTCATGGGCTGACGCAAAGCGATCGTTGCTCATTAGGGCTTCTCCTTTTCTTTATATCGTTGCGTTGGCCTGATTAGAGAAATAAAAAAACCGCTACCGCAACCGTTAAGGCTGCGATGCGGTCTCTTTAAAAAGCTACTTAGCTTCGGTCGTCTTTTTCCCGAAACGCTCTTCGAACTTGGCCACGCGACCACCAGTATCGAGGATGCGCTGCTTGCCGGTGTAGAACGGGTGGCATACAGAACAGACTTCAACATAGATTGAACCGCTGGCAACTGTTGAGCGAGTAACAAACTTCTCACCGCAACCACAGGTTACTTGGGTCTCTTTGTACTCTGGGTGGATCTCTGGCTTCATAGTTCTTCCCTTTTTCTTAGTTTGGATCTCGGCTAGCGAGTGAACCAAACGGATCGGTTAACGTGGATAAGAGTAGGCCAAAGCCCAGATTTTAAGAAATTTACGCCTAATTACTTGCTGTCATCAGGGCCAGAAGTAGTCTTCTGGATCTGCATCAAGAACTCAACGTTGGACTTAGTGCCCTTCATCTTCTCAAGGAGAAGTTCGAGGGCTGCTTGTGGTTCGAGCGCGTGAAGAACGCGGCGAAGTTTCCAAACAATATTGAGCTCTTCAGAGCCCATAAGAATCTCTTCCTTACGAGTTCCAGATGCCACAACGTTTACCGCTGGGAAAATGCGCTTATCGGCAAGGCGACGGTCCAGGATTAACTCCATGTTTCCAGTTCCCTTGAACTCTTCGAAGATAACTTCATCCATGCGAGAGCCCGTATCTACAAGGGCCGTTGCAAGAATTGTTAATGATCCGCCATCTTCAATATTACGTGCTGCACCGAAGAACTTCTTAGGTGGATATAGCGCAGCTGAGTCAACACCACCAGAGAGAATTCGGCCTGATGCTGGAGCTGAAATATTGTAGGCACGTCCCAAACGAGTGATTGAGTCGAGCAATACAACTACATCGTGGCCAAGTTCAACCAGACGCTTTGCGCGCTCAATTGCCAATTCTGCAATCGTTGTGTGGTCATCGGCTGGGCGATCAAAAGTTGAAGCGATAACTTCGCCCTTTACGGAGCGCTGCATATCGGTAACTTCTTCTGGGCGCTCATCAACTAAAACAACCATCAAGTGACACTCTGGATTATTAGTTGTAATTGCGTTGGCAATAGCTTGGAGAACCATTGTCTTACCAGCTTTAGGTGGTGAAACAATAAGTCCGCGCTGACCCTTACCAATTGGTGCAATCAAATCGATTACGCGAGTAGTTAAAATATTTGGCTCAGTCTCAAGGCGCAAACGCTCTTGCGGATAAAGGGGCGTTAACTTGCCGAATTCGACACGGTTGCGTGCCTCATCTGGGCTCATTCCATTAACGGTTTCAAGCGTAATAAGTGCGTTGAACTTTTCTTTGCGCTCACCTTCACGGGCTTGGCGAACTTGACCTGTTACAACATCTCCTTTACGAAGACCATTGCGACGTACTTGCTGCAGAGTTACATAGACGTCATTTGGTCCTGGCAAGTAACCAGATGTACGGATGAAGCCGTAACTATCGAGAATATCTAGTAGACCACTAACTGGAACTAAGACATCGTCTTCGCTGATTACTGGTTCACGCTCTTCGCGTGGTGCACGGTCGCGGTTGTTGCGGTCGCGGTTGCGATCACGTCCACGAGTACGGTCATTGCGGTCGTGGCGGCTGCCGCGATCGTTATTGCTAGATGGTGCCTCATCATCTGAGTCCTCATCTGAATCTTGAGTATTACTGGCTGCCGGCTTGCTCTCTTTTTTACGACTATTGCGGGCCTCGCGGCGCGCTTCGCGTTCGGCTTTAGCAGCTTCGCGATTCTTGGCCTGTAAATCGGCGATCGCTTCTACTAATGCATCTTTTTTCATCTTGGCTGCGCCATCGACACCTAGTTGCGTTGCAACTGTCTTTAATTTTGGAAGCGTCATTGCGGCAAGCTCTGGACTTTGTGAACGTACTGGCTCTTCGGTTGTTGTCATTTGTATCTTTTCGCTATTGGTCAACGGGCTTATAGTGATAACCCGAGTAACCGTGGATTGTTTTTTACTGTATCTGATGTGTTACTGGCCGATATAAAAGGCCCTAGCAGATGGCTAAATATTAGCAGGGCTTTGGCCTAAGGACAAAATTTTGGCTTAAAGAATGCTGGCCCCGCCGCGTGAGATACCAAGGGACATTGCAGTGAATTTATCACCCGCGGCACGAGTGAGCTCTTCGACCTCAGGTGATCCACCCGTATGCAAGACAAGAACAGTGGGCCCGGCCCCTGAAATAAAGGCAGCTACGCCTGCCTTTCGAAGCTTGGTTAAAAGGGCAAACGAGGCGGGCATCGCATCGGCGCGATACGACTGGTGCAAGAAATCTTGCGTCGCCGTATGTAATAAATCGGGACGATGCTGGAGGGCATGAACTAAGAGGGCGGTATTAGCTGAATTTTTAACGGCATCTGCATGTGTAATTAATTCGGGGAGCATTTTGCGTGCCTTGGAAGTTGAAACTGCAGTGGAAGGAATTAAAGCAAGTGCACTAATTCGGGGATCTACTTCTAACTGAACAGATAAAGCAACATTGTGACCGTGCTGCATCTCTTGCCAAGCAATTGTTGCTCCCCCATAAATTGCCGCAGCAACATTATCGGGATGGCCCTCCATCTCATTGGCCAAATTCAACATGTCGTCATTACTCATGCGCTCATTGCCGCCTAAGACAAGTGCGCGTGCAAGTGATAGTCCGCCAACGATTGCACTCGCCGAAGATCCAAGCCCACGACTATGCGGAATTACATTGAGTGCACGCAATGCGACTCCGCGAGGCTTTCCGCCGAGAAATTCAAAACCTTTGTACATCGATTTGATAACTAAGTTTTTTTCATTTCGTGGCAGGTTATCGGCACCTTCGCCGGTAATATCAATATCAATTACTTGTTCATCGAGAACTTGCGCAATGTATCTATCATGCATTCCAAGAGCTAAACCTAAAGAATCAAACCCAGGTCCTAAGTTGGCACTTGTTGCCGGCACTTGGACTTGCATAGGTTGAGCTTTAAATGTGGGCTTCATTTTAAATAAGACCTAACGCCTTGGCGGCAGCCTTTACATTGACTGGGACGACGACTGGTTTCTTCGCACTCTCAAGGGCATATGGAATATCTTTTAATCCATGGCCAGTAACGGTAATAACAATTACTTTATCTTTAGGTAGTTTGCCCGCCTTTTTATATTTAATAAGTCCAGCTAAACCTGCAGCCGATGAAGGCTCAACGAAGATGCCCTCCTTAGCTGCAATTAAGCGATAGGCACTAAGAATTTCTCTATCTGTGACTGAGTCAATGACGCCACCTGATGAATCGCGGGCATCAACTGCCTGGGCCCATGATGCAGGATTTCCAATTCTGATTGCAGTTGCAATCGTGTCGGGGTTTTTCACAATTTTGCCTTTAACGATGGGCGCAGCACCTGCGGCTTGAAAGCCATACATCGCAGGCAAACGGTTCGACATAGCGTCGTGGTTGTACTCCTTATAGCCCTTCCAGTACGCAGTGATATTTCCAGCATTGCCAACGGGAAGTGCGTGAATATCGGGGGCGTTTCCTAACATATCTACAACTTCAAAGGCGGCAGTTTTTTGTCCCTCGATGCGAAATGGGTTGACTGAGTTAACTAAAGCAACGGGATAGTTTTCTGATAACTCGCGAGCAAGGGTTAAGCAGTCATCAAAATTTCCATTTACTTGCAAGATCGTTGAATCATGAATGACGGCTTGGGCTAGCTTGCCCATTGCAATTTTGCCTTTAGGAATTAAAACCGCCGGAGTCATTCCAGCTTTTACTGCATATGCTGCAGCCGATGCTGATGTGTTACCCGTAGAGGCGCAAATAACGGCTTTAGCGCCAGCTTCGGCCGCCTTAGAAATTGCCATTGTCATACCGCGATCTTTAAATGAACCCGTTGGATTTAAACCTTCATACTTAATCCAAACATTGTTGCCTAATAACTCTGAAAGAAAAGCGGCATGAATAAGCGGAGTGCCGCCTTCTCTTAAAGAAATGATTGGGGTATTCGCGCTCACTGGAAGCCTGTGAAGGTATTCCTCAATTACTCCGCGCCATTGATGTGCGCCCTTTGGCTTGCTTCCGAAAATTGCCATTTAAGCAACCGCACCCTCAACACGAATTGCCGCTTCAACTTTAGTGACTATTTCCATTGATGCGAGCTTGCCCATACAGGCAATGAGCGAGGCTTCACTTGCGCTGTGCGTAACAACTACTAGTTCAGCATCTTTACCAATACCTGCTTGATGAACTGTTTGAATTGAAATATTTTCGCTGGCAAATGTCTGCGCAATTGAGGCTAAAACACCTGATTTATCGGCAACATGTAAGCGAACAAAGAACTGAGATTTAACTTCACTCATCGGTGCAATATCTAAATCAGCGTAATCTGATTCACCGTATCCAACAGTTGAGTATGCGCGGTGGCGAGTCACGGCAACTAAGTCGCCCAAAATTGCCGATGCAGTCGGGGCCCCGCCTGCGCCGCGGCCGTAAAACATAAGTTCTCCAGCGGCTTCAGATTCAACATAAATTGCGTTAAAAACATCGCGAACAGATGCCAGTGGGTGCGAGCTAGGAAGCATTACTGGATGGACGCGTACTGAAATCTCATCTTTAACGGTAATTTCTGCAATCGCTAAGAGTTTAATAACAGCGTTCATCCGCTTTGCGGCATTGACATCTTCAATTGAAATCTTTGAAATTCCTTCGCAATAAACCTCATCGATTGTGACAGTGCTGTGGAAAGCCAGACCGGCAAGCAATGCAGCTTTAGCTGCAGCATCATGGCCATCTACATCGGCAGTTGGATCAGATTCGGCATAACCAAGTGCCTGCGCCTCTTTCAATACATCCTTAAAATCGCGGCCCTCTTCATGCATCTTGGTCAAAATATAATTAGTTGTTCCGTTAACGATACCCATGACGCGTGTGATTTGATCACCGGCTAAAGATTCGCGCATCGAACGGATAATTGGAATCGCACCTGCAACTGCCGCCTCGTAATACAAATCTACTTTTGCGGCATCTGCGGCATTAAAAAGTTCATGCCCATGGGTTGCAAGAAGGGCTTTATTGGCCGTGATTACCGATTTCTTATTCTTAATCGCCTCTAAAATCAATGTGCGTGCAGGCTCGATGCCACCCATAACTTCGATGACAATATTTATCTCTGGGTCAGTAACAATTGAATGTAAATCAGTAGTAATCATCGACGAATCGATTCCATCGCGCGCAGTATTGCTTCGTACGCCGACCTTTTTTAAAACCAATAGAGCACCTGAACGGTCGGAGAGTTCCTGGCGATCTGATTGCAGCAGGCGAGCGACTTGGCTGCCAACAACGCCAGCGCCAAGCATGCCAATAGAGATTGTTTTAAAGCCTGCGTCCATGCGGGTTATTCTTTCACACATGCCTTCAACGGCGTTAAATATCCAATCCCAACAGATCGGCCTCGGTCTCACGGCGCACGATAATGCGGGCTTTTCCATCTTTAACTGCAATAACTGGTGGACGAGGAACATGGTTGTAGTTACTTGCCATACTGCGTCCATATGCACCAGTTGCTGGAGTTGCCAATAAATCTCCCGGAGCGATATCGCTGGGTAATGCGATATCTCGAATAATAATGTCGCCAGTTTCGCAGTGCTTTCCAACTAATCGAGTTGAAACTCGGGCTGCGCTGCTTGTGCGATTAGCTAAAACGGCCGTGTATTCGGCGGCATATAAAGCAGGTCGAATATTTTCGCTCATTCCACCATCTACCGAAATATATCTACGGTTCTCGCCTGCTTCTAATTCGATATCTTTAACGGTTCCAACTTCATA
>CAILBF010000203.1 GCA_903832395.1 uncultured Actinomycetes bacterium
ATCGATTTGGTCTTTATCTAACGAGCCCATAAGATTGCGGTTACCGACGCGGGGTGGAGCAGCTCGGTAGCTCGCTGGGCTCATAACCCAGAGGTCGTAGGTTCAAATCCTGCCCCCGCTACTAACGTAAAAAAGGCCCTCAGGGGTCTTTTTTACTTTCTCCCTTAAACTACCTTCATGCGAATGCAATCCCCGAAGCGAGCAATTCTCGTGATTGGATTGTGCTTAGCCCTCACCATTGGAGGGTTTATTGTGAAGCAGAACCTTCATTCCTCTTCATCGCCTTCACCAACCCCTTCCGTGTCTGCATCACCTCTCCCAACTTCAACCCCGAGCATGTCATTGGTGGTTCCGGCCTCATGTGCCGCAACGAAAATTCTTAATGACATCTCGTTAAGAATTCCTAAATCTGAGGTCATCGATACTAAATGGCAACCCTCCCCTGACACTGAATTAGCCGATGTGCTTGGTAACGGTGGAATAGCGTGCAGTTACGGCATTCAAAGGGCTGAAATTGGCACAACAATAATGTGGGTTGATAACTCCACATCGATATTTGAAAAACATGTAGCAAGTTGGGTTGCGAAAAACTACAAAAAAATTGACGTGGCAGGCGTTGATGAAAGCGCTGCCTATTTCATATATAAACCTCAATCAACAACTAACGAGTTCCACATATGGACGCTGGATATTCTCATTCACGGGATGTGGATCCAAGTGAGTGCAACATTCTTAAACTCAATTGATGAAGGAGCCTCCCTTATCAAAGCTGCTATTGCATCAGCTACGGCTTAAGAATTAGCGCTTTAACTTACTTAATGCGTAGTGAGTTAGTTACAACAAATAGGGATGAGAGCGCCATAGCGGCAGCGGCATAAATTGGCCTCAAGAGACCAAGGGCTGCGATTGGAAGACCGAGAACATTGTAAATAAGTGCCCAGCCCATATTGAGATGGATAATTTTCAAAGTCTTCTTAGCTAATTTGAGCGCATCAATCACGCTATTTAAACCAGCATTCATTAATGTGATATCTGCACTTGAAATTGCGGTGTCAGTTCCCGTACCCATCGCCATCGATAAATCAGCGGCCGTTAACGCTGCTGCGTCGTTAATGCCATCTCCGATCATTAATACACAGTGGCCTTGAGTCTTTAGCTCTTCGACAAATTTCAGTTTCGTTTCAGGTAAAGCACCTGACACCACATGGGCGGCATCTATTCCAACGGTTGTCGCGACAGATGCGGCGACTTCGGCGCTATCGCCAGTTACTAGCCATGGGGTTATTCCCATTGTGCGTAAATTACTAATTGTTGTTGCGGCATCGCTCTTAAGTTCATCGCCTACGGCAAAGACAGCCAATGCAACGCCATCCCATGCCAATACTGAAACTGTTAGTCCATCCTCTTGCCCTTTAGCGATTGCTAACTTCAACTCTGGATGAAAATCGGTAGAGCTGTGAGCAACGGCCGCAGGTGAACCGATAAGAACTACCGGAGATTGCACGCCTAAGTTCACGCGTCCTGCAGCTCCGGATCCGGGAGTGACTGAAAAGTCAGTTGCCTCATACATTCGTGCGCCTTTAGCTATGGCGTGACGCGCAATTGCTAAGGCAACGGGGTGTGTGTTTTGTGATTCGATTGCGAGTACCGAAGAAAGAATCGTTGCTTCGTTAATGAGCGGAGCAAATGAACTGCCCAGAACTGCACCTGCCGACATTGAAACTGTTGCTGTCTGCACTTTCATAACGCCTTGAGTCAATGTGCCTGTCTTATCGAAGACAACAGCATCGACGGTGCGCGCTACCTCTAGGACTCGTGGTTCACGCAAAATTATGCCGCGTTGTGCTCCACGCCCGGATGCAACAAGTAAAGCCACTGGGGTGGCTAAGCCAAGTGCGCATGGACATGCGATGACCAAGACGGTTATTGCAACTGAGATAGACCTAGTTAATGTGTGGTCGGTGTAATACCAACTGACAAATGTTGCAATTGAAATCAGCGTAACAATTGGTACAAATACTGCACTAATACGATCGGCTAGACGTTGAATAGGGGCTTTGGTACCTTGCGCACTAATAACCATTGCAGTGATGCGCGCCAGTTCAGTGTCGCTGCCAATTCTTGTGGCGCGCACGATTAATCGTCCATTGTGATTTATTGATGCACCAATGACTTGAGAACCTGGCCGAACGTCAACTGGCTTTGATTCACCCGTCAGCATCGAGTTATCAACGGCGCTTTCACCTTTAATGACGATTCCATCAGTTGCAATGCGCCCGCCAGGTAGAACTTCAAACTCATCACCGATTTCAAGCTGATCAATTGGCACGATAAGTGGAAAACCACCGCGAACTATTGTTACCTCTTTGCTACCTAAAGCAAGGAGCGAAGAGAGCGCTGCACCTGCGCGCGATTTTGCCCGGGTCTCTAAGAATCGGCCAAGGATTACAAAAAAGATAACTCCAGCTGCGACCTCGGTATAAACATCTCCGGCACCTGTTGCATTGGCATAAATCGACCACGTGAAGGCAGTTAGTGAGCCCAGTGAAATCAAATTATCCATTGTGGGGTGCTTCAAATTACGCAAAGCTGCGCGATGAATTGGCCACGCAACCAACAGAACAACGGGTGCACTTAATGCGATGACCACCCAGGCTGTTGGTGAATATAAAGGATGTCGGAGATTAAATTGATCAAGCGCCTGAAGAACTCGCATATCTATTCGGTGGTGCCAACTCATAACCATAGATATTGCAACGGCTGGGGCTGCAAATATGAAAGCAAAAAATAACGCTCTGGCAGACTTCTTGTTATGTAATGTCATTGATTGGCCATCTTGTAACAACGTGGCCTTGTATCCAGCTTTTTCAACGATTTTCACTAAGGCTTTAATATCCATCTCGGCTGGCGACAATATATGAGCCGTTTCAGTTGCAAAATTTACGCTTGCACTTACGCCTTCAACGGCATTGAGCGCTTTTTCGACCGTGTTAACGCAGGAGGAGCAGGTCATTCCCTCAATTGAAAGAGTAACTGGTTCTAAAACGGTGCTCATGGGTTTAAGCCATTGATAACTGCATTATGCAGAACTC
>CAILBF010000204.1 GCA_903832395.1 uncultured Actinomycetes bacterium
GTATTCGCAGCCCAAAATATCGGTGGATGTGTACACGCGGTAGTAAGGCGTTGCAAATAACTGAACTACTTTTTCGGCAACGATTGTTGTGTGTGCGGCAACTACTGCTCCCGCTGGCTGGCGCAAAATTAATTCATCGGCCAAATTCGGGCCGGTAATAACCGCTACGTTTTCTGTGCCAATTACCTCTTCGATTATTTGTGACATACGAAGCGATGTTGCTAACTCAATGCCCTTTAAAGTACTGATGTAAAGGGCATTTGGCGCCGCTAACTCTTTCCAGGCCATTAAATTAGCACGAAGCGTTTGGGCCGGAATTGCTAAAACGTAGATTGATGAATAATCAAAAGCTTCCGTCAAATCTGTAGTTGCACGCAAGCCTGCAGGCAAGACATTGTTATTGAGATACTTTGAATTTGTGTTCTTTTCATTTATCTCATCGACCACGCTTTGATTGCGGCCCCACATTAAAACGTGATTGCCCGCATCGGATAAGACTTGAGCCATCGTGCTACCCCATTGGCCCGCGCCAAAAACCGTTATCTTGCTCATCGCTTCTTCTTAAAATTTCCAGTACGGGGCAAATCCGAAGTATGCGGATCAAAAATCTCGACTGGGCGTTTTTCACCGCGCAGTTGCTCGAGCAAATCGGTAATTGCTCGCATGACAAAGGCGGTAGCTTCAGTAAGTGCTACTGGGTCATTTTCCTTGCCATACCATTGCGATAAATCCAGTGGATCACCGACAAGAATTTTGATTGGCGTGCGTGGGAAAAACTTAATCTTCTTTTCATACGTTGGCATAACAATCTGGGATCCCCATTGGGCGATTGGGATCACTGGCGACTTGGTCAGAATTGCTAGGCGGGCTAGTCCGGTCTTTGCAACCATCGGCCAACCATTAGGGTCACGCGTCAAAGTTCCTTCGGGATAGACGCCCAAAGCGTGGCCGGCTTCAAGCAATTTAACTGCATGCCCCAGGGCTTTAGAGGCATCCTTGCTTTCGCGAACCACCGGAACTTGCCCAGCTGCCAGCAAAATCTTGCCGATGACCGGAACTTTAAATACGCCCTCTTTTCCTATGTAGCGGGGAGCGCGGCCATTTCGGAAAAGGAAATGAGTTAGGAATAAAACATCAAGGTATGAAACATGGTTGCTTGCAACAATGACGCGGCCGCTCTTAGGTATCTTCTCGGCCCCGCGCCACTGCTTTTTGCCTACTAAGTTCAGAACAGGAATTGCGATTTTCGTGCAGATTTTAAAAGTTAGGTTCGTACCAAGTGGGCGACCACTGGGAGGAGCATAAGAAACCTTGTACTCCGTCATGGGTTAATAATAGTGCGCGGAGATAAGAAAACGGGGCCAGCATCAGCTGGCCCCGTCTCTTTAAAAAGAGTTAAAAAGAATTACTTCTTCTTAGCCTTCTTCGCAACTTTCTTAGCTGGAGCCTTCTTGGCTGCAACCTTCTTCTTAGCTGGAGCCTTCTTGGCTGCAACCTTCTTCTTAGCTGGAGCCTTCTTAGCAGCCTTCTTGGCTACTACTGGCTTAGCCTTAACAACTGGCTTTGGTTCTGGCTTTGGTGCAGGACCTAGCTTGCGTGCACCTGAGATGACATCCTTCAGACCCTTTGCAGGTAGGAAGCGAGCCTTCTTTGAAGCCTTAATCTTGATTGTCTCGCCAGTAAATGGGTTGCGACCAATACGTGCTTTACGATCAACCTTCTTGAACTTACCGAAATCGTTGATCATTACATCTTCGCCCTTATGAAGGTTGCGAACGATTGTGTCAAAAACGATATCTACAGCGTGAGCTGCTTCCTTCTTGCTGTCGTTGAAGTGTGGAGCCAACGCCGCAATGAATTGGGCCTTATTCATTGAAATCCCCTTATTTACGCGTAAATGTTAAGCAACTGCCTAACGTGTTCATAAACTTACGCGCACAGTAGGGGTGATGCCGTGATAAAGGCGTGCGTGTCGCAATATTTATTTTTGCGGATTTACTTAAAAAACCCTTGTTTTACGCATAGAAAACTCTCAATTACGCATTGAGAGTTATTCAATTTCACGCTCACCCTTACTAGAAAAACCGCTATTTACGCCTTTTATACGCTCAATTACGCGCGAATTGGAAGCGTTGCAGGTTTATGTGCTGCGCGAGTTTTTTCAAAAGCATCAATAGAATCGCTGTTTTTGATTGTTAATCCGATGTCATCTAGACCCTCCATTAAACGCCAGCGGGTGTAGTCATCGATAGCAAATGGCAGAACAACTGCGTCATAAGAAACAGTGCGGGTCTCTAAATCCACGCTAATGGATGTCGAAGGATTGGCCTCGATTGCTGCCCACATAGCTTCAACATCGCTCTGCTCCACAATCACTGTCAGAAGTCCACCTTTAAGTGAATTGCCGCGGAAAATATCGGCAAATCGGCTGGAGATGACAACCTTAAAACCGTAGTTTTGTAGCGCCCACACTGCGTGCTCACGAGATGAACCAGTACCGAAATCAACGCCAGCAACTAAAACAGTTGCCGCTTTATATGCCGGATTATTTAAAACAAATTCAGGGTCGCTGCGCCAAGCTGCAAATAACCCATCTTCAAATCCGCTGCGTGTAACGCGCTTAAGATAAACGGCTGGGATAATTTGATCGGTATCGACATTGCTGCGTCGAAGTGGAATTGCAGTACCTGTGTGCTTGATAAATTTTTCCATTTTTTTTATCTCCCTTACAAATCTGACGGTGAAGAAAGTGTGCCGCGCAGCGCAGTTGCCGCAGCTACCAGTGGACTAACTAAGTGTGTGCGACCGCCTTTACCTTGGCGCCCCTCAAAGTTTCTATTAGATGTCGAAGCCGAGCGCTCTCCAACTGCTAGTTGATCTGGGTTCATTCCAAGACACATTGAACATCCGGCGTTTCGCCATTCAGCGCCGGCGTCGATAAATACTTTATCTAAACCTTCAGCCTCAGCCTCAAGGCGAACTCTGACAGAGCCCGGGACTACCAACATGCGAAGGGTCGAAGCGATTTTTTTACCTTTAACAACTTCGGCAGCTGCACGTAAGTCTTCAATTCGACCGTTAGTGCAAGAGCCCAAGAAAACAGTGTCAATGGCTATCTTTTTAAGGGGTGTACCGGCGCTAAGACCCATGTACACAAGTGCGCGCTCGGCCGCCCCGCGAGCTTCCTCATCTTTAATATCTGCAGGGTTAGGAACGTTTGAGTTAAGGGAGGCGCCTTGGGCAGGATTTGTTCCCCATGTAACAAATGGCTCAAGTTCGTCAACATTTAGATCTACCTCAACATCATATGTCGCATCGGCATCGGTAAACAGGGTTTTCCAATAAGCAACCGCTGCTTCAAAATCTTCAGGTGCATGCGGCTTGCCTTTAATGTAATCAAAAGTAGTTTGATCTGGCGCAATTAAGCCGGCACGAGCGCCCGCCTCGATAGACATGTTGCAGACCGTCATGCGAGATTCCATTGACAGTGCGCGGATTGCACTGCCGCGATATTCAATAACGTATCCCTGGCCCCCGCCAGTACCGATCTTGGCGATGATTGCCAAGATAATATCTTTGGATGTAACTCCGGATTTTAGTTTTCCCTCAACGTTAATTGCCATTGTCTTAGGGCGGGCAAGTGGCAGGGTCTGCGTTGCTAAAACATGCTCAACTTCAGATGTTCCAATCCCAAAAGCCAAGGCGCCGAAAGCACCATGCGTTGATGTATGTGAATCTCCGCAGACAATTGTCATTCCTGGTTGGGTCAGACCTAGCTGTGGTCCAATAATGTGAACCACGCCTTGGTCTTTATCCCCCAGTGAGTGAATGCGCACACCGAACTCTGCGCAGTTAGTGCGCAGCGTATCTACTTGGAGTTTTGAGACTGGATCGGCAATTGGCTTATCGATGTTTTGTGTAGGCACATTGTGATCTTCAGTTGCAATAGTTAAATCTGGGCGGCGTACTTTTCGATGAGTAAGACGGAGACCATCAAAGGCTTGAGGGCTGGTTACTTCATGAATTAAATGAAGATCGATATACAAAAGATCAGGCTCACCGCTTGCTGCACGTACGACATGCTCGGCCCAAATTTTCTCTGCCAACGTTTTAGCCATTAATCCCTGCTCCTTTATCTTGCGATACCACATAGTGGGATGCTAATATCACCCTATGGTCAGAAAGAATAGCGGAGTTGGCGTCTTAGATAAAGCCGTAGCAATTTTGAGCACATTAGAGGCTGGCCCGCACTCATTGGCCGAACTCGTTGCCGCCACCGGTATCGCCCGCCCCACAGCTCACCGTTTAGCCGTTGCTCTGGAGTTTCATCGACTTGTGAGCCGTGACTTATCTGGACGCTTCACAATTGGCGCACGCAGTGCAGAGCTCGGTGCTGCCGCTGGTGAAGATCGATTGCTTGCCGCTGCAGGCCCAGCTCTTGCCGCACTGCGCGATGCAACAGGAGAGAGTGCGCAGTTATATAAGCGACAAGGTGATCAACGGATCTGTGTCGCAGTGGCCGAGCGTTTATCGGGCCTTCGTGATTCAGTTCCAGTTGGAAGTGCACTTACGATGACTGCAGGATCTGCGGCTCAGATTTTATTAGCGTGGGAAGATAGCGAAAAGATTCATCGTGGTTTAACTAACGCTCGCTTTACCGCTGCGCAGTTAGCTGCCGATCGACGTCGCGGTTGGGCGCAATCAGTTGGTGAGCGCGAAGCGGGAGTTACATCGGTCTCTGCTCCAGTGCGGGCGCCGAATGGGAAAGTAATCGCTGCAGTAAGTATTAGCGGACCTATAGAGCGCTTAGGTCGCCAGCCCGGCCGCATTCATGCCGCCGCCGTTGTCGCTACCGCTGCTCGCCTGAGTGAATATCTAGCTCGCGAATAACTCTTCCAATAACATCAAAGCCAAAACCTTTTCGCTGCAACAGAGATTGAATTCGGCGGATCTGCACATCGGCCTCTAACCTTGACATCGTTGCATATTTTTTCATTGCAAGACCAAAGGCCATTCGATACTCATCTTCTCCATCAATCTCATCCAAGGCTTCATCGATAGAGTTTTGATCCACTCCCCTGGTGCGAAGCTCTCCGGCGATAATTCGCTTCGATAGTTTCTTTGAGTTATGGCGAGACTGGGTCCATGCCTTAGCAAACTCGGCGTCATTGATGAGCCCTGCCTCTTGTAGGCGATAGATAATCGCTTGTGCGACCTCGGGCTCTACGCCGCGCTTTTTAAGATGAGCCAGGAGCTCACCCTTACTCTTGGCCCGCGTAACGAGTGCATTGAGTGCAATCGTGTGCGCGATTTCGTAAGGGTCAGCGTCCTGGTCAACCTTTGCAAATTCAAGGCTAATTAGAAATCAACCTCTGCTGCAGCCTCATCGATAGCTGCAATTAAATCGGCATCGACCTCAACTGGCACAAAGTGAGCGCGAATTTTGGCCTCAATCTCATTGGAGAGATCTGGGTTATCGAGAAGGAAGGTACGTGCATTTTCCTTACCCTGTCCTAATTGATCGGCCTCGTATGTGTACCAAGCGCCAGACTTCTTCACGATTCCGATATCAACACCCATATCGATGAGTGAGCCTTCACGTGAAATACCTGTGCCGTAAATAATGTCGAACTCGGCCTGCTTAAATGGTGGAGCCATCTTGTTCTTGACGACCTTAACGCGCGTACGGTTGCCGACGGCTTCCTGTCCATCTTTAAGCGTTTCAATGCGACGGATATCAAGGCGTACTGAGGCATAGAACTTCAACGCTTTACCACCGGTAGTTGTCTCAGGAGAGCCAAAGAAGACACCGATCTTTTCACGCAACTGGTTAATAAAGATTGCAGTTGTCTTTGATTGATGCAGTGCACCAGTAATTTTACGTAACGCTTGAGACATTAGGCGGGCCTGTAGACCCATGTGTGAGTCACCCATTTCGCCTTCAATTTCAGCACGTGGAACAAGGGCTGCAACTGAGTCAACAACAACAAGATCTAATGCGCCGGAGCGAATAAGCATGTCCATAATTTCGAGTGCCTGCTCACCAGTATCTGGTTGTGAAACAAGAAGAGCATCAATATCTACGCCGAGCTTCTTTGCATACTCTGCATCGAATGCGTGCTCTGCATCGATGAAGGCGCAGATTCCGCCGGCCTTTTGTGCATTAGCAATTGCATGCAATGTCAGCGTTGTCTTACCGGAGGACTCTGGTCCGTAGATCTCTACGATGCGACCGCGCGGTAATCCGCCGATACCAAGTGCGATGTCGAGTGCGATTGAACCAGTTGGAATTACTTCAACAATCTGGTTTGCGCGATCCGACATCTTCATTACTGAGCCTTTTCCAAATTGACGTTCGATCTGGGCTAGGGCTGTTTCGAGCGCCTTTTGGCGTTCGGTGGTTGCTTTTTCTGCTGCAGCATCGTTTGCTTTATTACTTTTTTCAGTAGCCACTTCATTCCTTTCGATAGAACGTCGTATGACGTTTGGGTCTGGCCCAGAAGGTACGGAGACCCACCGACGGAGTTCAGTGCTGACCACAGAGGCTGTGGGCAAACCGAACGCGGAAGATGGAACCGCTCTGGTTGTACGGCATTAGGATAACCGAACACCTGTTCGAAAGGTAGCAGGTGCCACTGACAAATATGAGCGTGTCGTAGGAGAAAAAGGGCGGAGTTAAAGCACCTGGCAGACCCCACGGAAGAAATCAAGGCTCTTTCGATCGAGTTCGTCATCATCTGCCTTTGGCTGACAGGAGAACTTCACGATTACCACCTCTTTGGTGGGGTTGATATATATCCATTGGCCATGAATTCCAATAGCGCAGAAATCGCCATCTCCAATTGAATACCATAGGTTGCGATAACTCCCCTTTGGAAAACTATCGAAGAACTCACCACGTGCCCAGACTTCGGTATCTCCATGAAGCTTTGTGTCATTCACCCACTCTGGATCGAGAAGGTTTTTGCCGTTGACGTTTCCGCCCGCGCGCATCAACTCACCAATCATCGCTGCATCGTGAAGCGAACAACTTACTCCCCCGGCAGTGCGCGCCATTTCTTTGCTATCGATTGTTATTGTGGCTGTGCGACATCCAGCCGGGGCCCACAATTTTTGCGAAATTAATAGAGGCGTTGGTATGCCAGAAATCTTTTGTAAAACTAATCCGAGTAAATCGGAGTTCGGCGATTTATACAAGAATCGATGACCATGATCCTCGGCCCCCTTGGGTAAGGAGAGAATAAACCTCTCTAAATTCTCATCTGCGTACGCTGAATCTTTTTCCCTTGACATCCATAACATCGCCTGACGATACCTGGCGTATACGCCCTCTTTGCTTGCATAACTTTCATCAAAATCTACACTCACAGTCATGTCGAGCAAATTCCGAATTGTTGCATCTTCGTAAGCGCCACCTTCTGTTCCGTCTATTACAGAAGAGATCTTGGAATCAGCATCGACACCAAATTCCTTGAGAACTATGCCTGCGACTATGCCCGTAATTGATTTACTCACAGAAAATACTAAGTGCGGTGCAAATAAGCTCATACCGTTGGCGTAGTACTCGCCTACTATTGCGCCGGCCTTAATAATTAATAGACCATTCGTATAACTTTCTTGTAAGAACTCGGTACTTGCCTGCATTTTTCCAGCAATTTGGTACTCTCTTAAAAGAATATTTGGATCGAGCAGCTCTGGAAGCGCGGAGTTATTTGAGCCCTCAATCGCTTGCACAGGAACTAATTCTGTAACATTCTGAAATGTATACGCGCTATATGGAAATTCTCTCCAATTGTCCAGATTGAAATCTGCCCTCTTGAAGCTATTCAAAATATTTTTCAGCACCGAATCATTACATTTCTCATAGCAAGATGTTAGTGGTCTTGTATTTGGGAGGCTAAACAGCTCTCTCAAGCGGCAGGTCTGAAGTTTCAAACTCCTCAACATCGGGGAAATCTCTAATATCCATGCGGACTAACGCCCCGACGAAAGCGGAGTATTCAAGGTTAGATGTGATTTTCTCTTCATATGAATCTTGTTCAGCAGGGGATGTAAAATTTCTGAAATACTGCGCCAAGAGGTTATTTACTGATGTGTGTAGTTGTGCATCCTTCTTTATTGGATAACCCCAATATAGTTCCGGCGTTTCGATAAATCCTAAATTAGTAAATTCAATGCATGTCTGTTGTGTAGAGGATCGAAGTTCTGCTCGTGTCACGCCAAGAGTCATGCAAGGTTCCTCGGATAGGACCTGGCTATTTGAAAATATAGCTAAGGGATCAAAGGCCGCTCCGGATTTTACATGTGCCGAAGCCGGCGATGGATGTAGAGCGGAGAGGCTTAGATCAAGAGTTGCCTCTTTAGCGCTGCCAACGGGGAGTAGGTTTGCGGCGATTAAAAAGAGAAATGCGGTCGCAACAACAAACCATCTTTGGGGAAGATGCATACCGTAACTGTAATGTTTACCTTTAGAGTTAGGGGCTTTGACCTATATATTTATTCAAAACTTCCTCCTTCGAGAGGGGCACGCCCCTCTCGAATTCCTCTCATCTGTGAGCTTTTGTATAGGTCATAATGAGCCGTGTTAATTCTTCTTCCGCCCAGTGAGAAGAAATCTACACAGCCCGGAGCCGCAATCGAGGTCTACACCGGTGTTCTCTATAAGGCGCTGGACTGGCAGAGTCTGAATAAAGAGAGCCAAGCGCGAGGGCAGAAATCTATTGCGATTATTTCGGCGAAATATGGTGTCTTACAACCGTTGGATGCAATCGAGCCGTATAAACAAAAGATTAACAACGCGGCAATGCGGCCCGAAGTAACTGAGATTTTAAATGCACGCAAGGCAACTCTCATTGTTGATTGCAGATCCTCAACCTATAAAGGCGTGTGGACTCCCCCGGCTCAGGCAAGCGTTGAGATTAAAGTCTTTACAAATCTGGATGGTGAAAAGAAAGTCGTCACTCACATGTCCAAGAAAACTCGAGGCGAAATCACGCGGCTAATTCTGCAAAGCAGATCAATTCCTACAAATCCTCAAGAATTATGTGCCGTCATATCAACTACCTTTGATTGTGAATTGATTGCACCTAACCAAAGCGGCCCGTGGGTTCTAGAGGTGGGTAGTCTTAAGCCTTAACTAGGAAAGGTCACCGTCATGAGAGCTCTCTACAAAGCCCAGCGCGGACCAGGCCTAGAACTACGCGAAGTACCTGAGCCACACACAGGTGAGCGAGATGTAAAGATCAAAGTAATAAAAACTGGTATCTGTGGAACTGATCTTCATATTGAAAGCTGGGATTCGTGGGCCGATACAAATCTGAATCCCCCTTTTATTCCAGGCCATGAGTTCGTGGGGCGCGTTAGTGAAATTGGCGCCGATGTAACTAGCATAAAAGTTGGAGACCTAGTTTCAGGTGAGGGTCACATCGTTTGCGGACTGTGCCGCAACTGTCGCGCCGGCCGTCGCCATTTATGCATGAACACGATTGGTGTTGGCGTCAATCGCGATGGTGCTTTCGCCGAATTCGTAGTTATCCCTGAAAGTAATGTGTGGTTGCACCCTGAAGGCATTGATTTAGATTTAGCCTCAGTTTTTGATCCACTTGGAAACGCCGTCCATACCGCGCTTAGTTTTCCAGTTGTTGGTGAAGATGTTTTAATTACTGGAGCCGGGCCCATTGGATTAATGGCCGCAGCGATTGCCCGCTTCGTTGGCGCCAGGTTTGTTGTTATTACCGATGTCAATGAATACCGCCTCGATTTAGCTCGCGCAATGGGCGTCGATGCAGCAATAAATATTTCATCTGATGATGTTTCTTCAACAATGAAAAAACTCGGCATGAAAGAGGGCTTTGACGTCGCCTTTGAAATGAGCGGACATAAATCGGCGATGCCAATGATTCTGGCCAACGTTGGTCATGGCGCGCGAATTGCAGCCCTTGGCCTACCGGCTGAACCCATTTCATTTGATTGGGCCAAAGTCGTAACGCATATGATTACTATTAAAGGCATTTATGGGCGCGAGATGTATGAAACCTGGTACTCCATGAACTCAATGGTGCAAAAAGGTCTTGATGTCTCATCAGTGATTACGCACCGATTCCCCGCCGAAGAATGGGAGAGCGCTTTTGCCCTTGCCCGTTCTGGCAACTGCGGGAAAATAATTCTGGATTGGAGCAACTAATTTCAACTGTAGAGAGTTTCATCGATGGGCTCAGCGCTAAGTTAGCGGCCCTGACTTCTGCCGGACTTTTAAAGACTGAACGTCCACTGGCTGGACCTCAGCGTGTTGAGGTAAGCGCCGAGGGCAGAGAGCTACTCAATTTCTGCTCCAATAACTATTTAGGTATGGCAAACAATGAACACGTTATCGCTGCGGCGAAGTTGGCTCTTGATAAATATGGCTTTGGAATGGCCAGCGTGCGATTTATCGCCGGAACACAGAACCAACACCTGTTACTAGAAAAAGAGATTTCAACTTTCCTTTCAACGCAAGCAACCATCCTCTTCCCCTCCTGCTTTGATGCCAATGGCGGAGTTTTTGAGGCGTTACTGGATGAGAACGATGTAATTATTTCGGATTCGCTCAACCATGCCTCAATTATCGATGGAATTCGTTTGTGCAAAGCAAAGCGATTTAGATATCACAACCGCGATATGGCCGATCTTGAAATCCAACTTCAAGAAGCTCA
>CAILBF010000205.1 GCA_903832395.1 uncultured Actinomycetes bacterium
ATCGCTATCGGCCTCTAATTCGCGAAGCGCGGCCGAGACCTCAGTTACTGCAGCGGCACCTTGGACTGTGACTTCGCGGATTTCAAAGACGACGCTTGGCCAACGGCGCTTAGCATTTTCAACGACATCTTTTTCAGCATCGGTATTGCGACCGCAGATTAAACCAACTTTTTTAGGTAGTAGTGGTAGCGAAATCTTTCTATCTGAATCAAATAGACCTTCGGCAGCTAATAGATTCTTCAAAGCTTCAAGTCGGGCAAGTAACTCTCCGACGCCGACCTGTCGAATTTCGCGTGCCGATAAAGTTAAAGAACCATTTTTCGTGTACCAGGTTGGCTTTGCATATAAAACAACGCGGGCATTTGGTGGCAGTGGTTGGGCCGCTGCAATAACTGATTTATGGCACATGACCGATAGGGACATATCTGCACTTGGATCGCGCAGACGAATAAATGCCATAACGCCACTGCGCTCATTGAGTTCGCTAATTTCACCTTCGACCCAGATTGGGCCCAAGCGATCGACGTACTCCTTGATAGCTTCGGTGACTACTTTGACCGATGCCGGCGCCTCGCTTGAACTTTCGAACATGAGATGAGCCTAATAGACTTAGGCCCATGGCTAAGAGAGTTCTGCTTGCTGCGCCCCGCGGATATTGCGCAGGCGTTGACCGCGCCGTTGTTACCGTGGAAAAAGCTCTTGAGCTCTACGGCGCTCCGGTCTATGTCCGCAAGCAGATTGTTCATAATGTTCACGTTGTCGCCAGCCTTGAAGCTAAGGGCGCGATCTTTGTCGATGAGACCGATGAAGTACCAGAAGGTAAGACCGTCGTTTTCTCAGCCCACGGTGTGGCCCCAAGTGTTCATGCCGAAGCGGCAACGAGAAATTTAAAAACAATTGATGCCACCTGTCCGCTGGTAACTAAAGTGCACCACGAAGTCCGTCGCTTTGCCGCCGAAGATGCTGAAATTCTTCTTATCGGACACCATGGCCATGAAGAAGTTGAAGGCACGGCAGGTGAGGCAGTAGGCCAAGTTCGCGTTATCGACGGTCTAGAAGGTGCGCGCACAGTCGTGCCTACTCCCGGGAAAAAATTAGTCTGGTTATCGCAGACGACATTGAGTGTTGATGAAACGCTATCGGCAGTTGCAATTCTAAAAGAGCGTTTTCCTGACATTCAAGATCCGCCAAGTGATGACATTTGCTATGCAACGCAAAATCGCCAAGAGGCAATCAAAGCGATTTCGGCTAAGGCGGATTTAGTTATCGTCGTTGGTTCGCAGAACTCATCTAACTCAGTGCGCTTGGCTGAAGTTGCCCTTGAGTACGGTGCAAAAGTTTCTCACTTAATCGACTATGCCGAAGAGATACAAGATCACTGGTTAGCTGGTGTTGAAACGATTGGCTTAACAAGTGGTGCATCAGTTCCTGAGATTCTAGTAACCGATGTATTGACGTGGTTAGCCGAGCGCGGTTTTGCCGATGTTGAAACCGTTACTGCGATGCAAGAGTCCCTGCTGTTTTCACTTCCCGCCGAACTACGTAAAGATTTAAAGACCGCGGGACTTTGAGGGTCTCTTTTTTGCTTTAGCGTTTAGAAAGACAAACCAGCCATAGAGTGCGCCGATAATTAAAAAGGGCGCCTCGCTAGCTAGCGATGAGATGAAATCAATGCCGACGCGTGAGGGCTTAAAGCCATCAAGTAGAAGAGTCCAGGCCAGCGCACTAGCGGCAAAGGCCAATGGGGGAGTTACGACCGCAACATAGGTTGTTCCAGGGCGACCAAAGCGAATACCACCAAAAAAGCAGACGAGAATAATTACGCCGGTGATGATTCCGACCCCACTGCGCAGCCAGATCTCAATGAAGGCAAAGAAACCGATAAAGAACGTCTGCAAGACAACAATCCCTTGCTTCTTTAATCCGGGTCCTTGAATCGCTATTTTATTAATTGTGCTCATCTACTTTTCCTCATCACTCACTTCTTCAGCATCGATGAAATCATCATCTCCGCCTAACTCGTCGTTCTTTAATTCGCGCACCGATGCCGGTGCCTCTGGATATTCAATGGCTAGTTTATCTTTATCTCCGCTTACGCCCAAGTTATGAATTCGACGGGCCGGACTTAGAACGGTTTTTTCTGCAGTGGGCACTAGATCCTCATAGGCCTTAGCCGTTGATGTAATCGCTTTGCCCACGGCAACAATCTTGGTGTGCAGGAGCGTTATGTTTTTCAAGAAAGTACTGGCAACCTTTTGAATCTCGTCGGCATTTTCGGCAAGTTTATTTCGAGTAAAGATATAGCCGATGGTGCGAAGTAGGGCCATCATCGACGTTGGAGTTGCAACGGTAACACCTACTTTAAAAGCCTTCTCCAAGAAATTAGGATCGATGCGTAGCGCCTCAGATAACAACGTCTCAAATGGAACAAAGAGCACAACAAAATCGGGGGAGCCCGCCGATTTGTGATACCCGCGCTTAGCAAGTGCATCAACGTGCTTGAGTAAATCTTTAGTGTGCTGTTGCAATAGTTCATCGCGATCGCCCTGACTTGCAGGATCAAAGGCTTCGATAAAGCGATCAAATGGAAACTTGGAGTCGATAAAAATAGAACTTCCACCCGGCATCTTCACGGTGATATCTGGAATACCGGATGAATCGGCATCGGTTGTTGATCGCTGCCGGTTGTACTCATGGCCTTCGCGCAAGCCAGCACTTTGTAATAAGAGTTCGAGCTGGGCCTCGCCAAACTTTCCGCGCGCTTGATTATTTGTTAATGCGCCAGCGATCTTCTTAGTCTCGTCAAAGATGGACTCTGAGGCTCGTCGCATTTCGTTAATAGTTGTTTCAAGTTTTGCTTCAGCCTCAGTGCGGATTCGATTGGCCTCATGCGATTGAGTTGAGAGTTTTTGCACCGACTCTTTCACGGCATTGAGTTCGGCATTTAATTTAATGGCCGACTCAGTCTTGCCGCGCTCGGCCGCTAACTGGCTTTTATAATCATCGAGCAGTGCGCGATCGGCCACTGCATCACCGGATTTATTGGCACGCAAGAGGTATCCAATCGCGCCTCCTGCGAGAAGGCCGATGATAAGAGTCACTACGTATGTGGGCATGGGGCTATCGTGGCAGTGACTACTGACAATCCCGCGTAGGCTCTACCCCTTATGAGTCTCTCAATCGGAATTGTCGGCATGCCAAATGTGGGGAAATCCACCCTGTTTAACGCCCTGACTAAAAACAACGTCCTTGCCGCTAACTACCCATTCGCCACCATTGAACCCAATGTCGGCGTTGTGGGAGTGCCGGATACGCGCTTAGCCGCCCTTGCCGAAATCGTTGGCTCGCAAACCCTCTTGCCAGCCGTTGTCTCCTTCGTCGATATCGCCGGAATTGTTAAGGGCGCATCAGAGGGTGCGGGCCTTGGAAATAAGTTCTTGGCCAATATCCGCGAGACCGATGCGATCTGCCAAGTAATCCGCGTCTTTAACGATGGCGATGTTATTCACGTCGAAGGTCGCGTAGATCCAGCCAGTGACATGGAGATTATTAATACTGAGTTAGCGCTCGCCGATTTACAGACGATTGAAAAAGCTTTACCTAGGTTAGAGAAAGAGGCGCGCGTTAATAAAGAGCGCCAACATATTGTCGATGCCGTTAAAGAGGCTGAGGCCGTTCTTAACTCAGGCAATCCACTTTCGAGTAGCAAAGTCGATCTCTCACTCATAGGTGAGCTGCACTTGTTAACGGCTAAACCATTTCTCTATGTTTTCAATGTTGATGCTGCCGAATTAAATGATGCCGAACTTCGCACCAAGTTGGCAGCTCTCGTTGCTCCAGCAGAGGCGATCTTCCTTGATGCTAAGACTGAGGCCGAGCTAGCCGAACTCAGCGATGAAGATGCCCTCGAGCTTTTGCAATCAATTGGATTGGAAGAGCCTGGGCTTGCAACGCTTGCCCATGTTGGTTTTCGTACGTTAGGCCTGCAAACCTACTTAACTGCCGGTCCTAAAGAGGTTCGCGCGTGGACAATTCATAAAGGCGATACCGCGCCAATGGCCGCTGGTGTAATCCATACCGATTTCCAAAAAGGTTTTATTAAAGCTGAAATCGTTTCCTTTGATGATTTAATTGCTGCAGGCTCGATGGCCGAAGCTAAAGCCAAAGGCAAAGTGCGCATGGAAGGTAAGGACTATGTCATGCACGATGGTGACGTCGTTGAATTTAGGTTCAACGTTTAATTTAAGCGCCGGTGTAGTACTTTCCGATTTCGCTTAGCGCTTTATCTAACATCTCAAGTCCGAGTTTTGCATCTTCGACTGAGATATTGCATGGTGGGCACAAGTGAATGCGGTTGAAGTTATTAAATGGCATGAGGCCATTCTTCTTACAGGCCGCTACTAATTCATTCATAGCAGGACTCGATGCGCCATACGGAGCAAGCGGTTCATGAGTCGCGCGATCGCTAACTAAATCAACGCCCCAGAAAACACCAGCGCCACGAATATCTCCCATGACTTTGTGCTTGTTAGCTAACTCAATTAAGCCTGGTCCCAAGATCATCTCACCAATCATGGTTGCGTTCTCAAGCATTTTTTCTTCCTTCATAACATCAATAGTTGCAACTGCGGTAGCGCAAGCCATTGGATGGCCCATATACGTAAGTCCTCCAGCAAATACTTTCTCATCAAAAGTCTTTGAAACGGTTTCGCTGATTACAACGCCACCGAGCTGGATATAGCCGGATGTAACACCTTTAGCAAAAGTAATTAGATCTGGAACCGCTGCGCCGTGTTGGTAAGCAAACCATTTACCTGTGCGACCAAAGCCCGACATAACTTCATCTGCTATCCACAAAATCTTGTACTTATCGCAGAGTGCGCGAATTCCTTCGAGGTAGCCCTTAGGTGGCATTAAAACGCCAGCAGTTCCAGGAACCGATTCAATTAAAACTGCGGCAATCGTGTTTGGACCTTCAAAGATAATTGTTTGCTCAAGATGCTCTAATGCGCGCTTGCACTCTTCGGCCTCATCTTTGGCCCAGAATGCGGTGCGATATAGATACGGTCCCCAGAAATGTACGTGACCAAAAGCAAACTCATTAGGGAATCTACGGGGATCACCGGTTGCATTAATCGCTGCCCCGGTGTTGCCGTGGTACGAGCGATATGTCGAAAGCACTTTGTGTTTGTGAGTGTGCATGCGGGCCATGCGGATTGCATTTTCAATCGCGTCGGCGCCGCCGTTTGTAAAGAAAACTTTTGCGAAGTGGTCACCAGCAACTTCGACAATGCGTTGGGCCGCTTCATTACGCGCCTCATTGGCATGTTGCGGGGCGATAGTTGTTAAAACTTCGGCTTGAGCTTGAATTGCTTTAATTACTTTTGGGTGTTGGTGGCCGATATTTGTAAAAACTAACTGCGATGAGAAATCTAAGTAGGTCTTGCCCTCATGATCCCAAAATCTAGATCCGGAACCACTAGCAACAGGCATAGGCGAAATTGCGCCTTGCGCAGACCATGAGTGAAAGACATATTTATGGTCGGCAGCTGAAACTGCGGCCTGCTTGGCTGGATCACTAATTGGTGTGCTCATGGAAATCGCCTTTGCCTCTAAATAACTACTAAAGTGTAATTAACGCCATTCTAATGCTCTGAAGTAGATTAAACCTATGACTCAGATTACCCATTGGATTAACGGCGCCCTAGATACAACTAAACCAGAACGCAGCGGTGATATTTTCAACCCTGCCACAGGCGCGGTGACCAAAACCGTTGCTTTTGGAAATGCGGCAACCGTTGATCGAGCCGTTGATGCCGCCAGCCTTGCATATTCCACATGGCGACATAGTTCATTAACTAAGCGCACCCAAGTTCTCTTTGCTTTCCGCGAACTAGTCCAACAAAATAAAGAAAAGATTGCCGCACTCATTACCGATGAGCACGGAAAAGTTTTGAGCGATGCTGCGGGTGAAGTCACACGTGGTCTTGAGGTCGTTGAATTCGCCTGCGGAATTCCACATCTATTAAAAGGTGGTTTCTCTGAAGAGGTTTCAACTGGCGTCGATGTTTATTCAATCCGCCAAGCTTTGGGTCCAGTTGCGATTATCTCTCCCTTTAACTTTCCAGCGATGGTTCCAATGTGGTTTTTCCCCGTTGCAATCGCTTGCGGAAACTCCGTGATTATTAAGCCATCTGAAAAAGATCCAAGTGCGACGATGTTGATGGCCGAGTTGTGGAAACAGGCCGGCCTTCCCGATGGCGTCTTTAACGTTATTCACGGGGATAAAGAAGTTGTCGATGCGTTACTAACGCATAAGGGAATTAAATCTATTTCATTTGTTGGCTCCACCCCCATTGCACGCTACGTCTACGAGACTGGAACTAAAGCTGGCAAGCGCGTACAAGCTTTAGGCGGAGCTAAGAATCACATGGTGGTTTTGCCCGATGCGGATTTAGAACTGGCAGCAGATGCGGCAATTAACGCTGGCTTTGGTTCTGCTGGAGAGCGCTGCATGGCCATCTCTGCAATCGTTGCCGTTGAACCAATTGCAAATGCACTCGTTGCACGCATTAAATCGCGCATGGCAAATATCAAAACTGGCGATGGCACCCAAGGCTCTGACATGGGCCCACTTGTTACTGCAGTTCACCGCGACAAAGTTGCCTCATACATTGAAGCTGGCGCAAAGGCCGGTGCAACCCTTGTCGTTGATGGTCGCGCACTAGAAGTTGCTGGAGATGGTTTCTGGCTTGGACCAACCCTCTTCGATAATGTCACACCAGATATGTCTATATATAAGGAAGAGATTTTCGGACCCGTCCTAAGCGTCCTTCGCGTTAAGAGTTACGACGAAGCCCTAGCCCTTGTTAATAGCCATGAATATGGAAATGGCACTGCAATCTTTACTAATGATGGAGGCGCAGCTCGCCGTTATCAAAATGAAGTTGAAGTTGGCATGGTTGGCATAAACGTTCCAATCCCAGTACCAATGGCTTACTACTCATTTGGCGGATGGAAGAACTCTTTGTTCGGTGACTCGCATGCACACGGCGCAGAAGGCGTTCACTTCTTTACTCGCGGCAAAGTTGTTACTAGTCGTTGGTTAGATCCAAGTCACGGCGGAATTAACTTAGGTTTTCCTCAAAACGATTAAGTAGAAAGCTTAATTAATTCATCACCTACGGAGATGAGTCCAGGTTGTACGCACGTTGCGTAGATCCCAAAATTAAAGCCCGTGCCAAAGCGTGATTCTTGCCGGCCGCGATAATCACCGATGAGTTTCAGAGTTTTTAAATCAACGATTCCGCTATCGGGATTTCTAGTTGTTGCGGCACATCGCTTCACGGGGCCGCCGGCTCGGATAATTGCGCTACCAATCGAAAACTCTTGATCTACCCACGTATCTTCTTCATGCGCACCAGTTCCATCTACTTGGATAAGCATTCGAAAACGTCTGGCATCAATGGGACCAACTTGTGCAGATTCTTCTAATGCGCCGACCGATGCACTGCTGACTAGCGATAGTGGCTCAACATCGCTGCCATTGCGAGCCTTACTGGTTTTAATTAATCGAACTTTTCTGCCAAGCCGCTCTGATATCAATTCATTCCAAGGGCCGGCAATCAAATTTCCGTCAACATCCCAAGCGTTGAAGAAGTTACCAGCTTGCGCCGCACCTTCATTGACGTTGCCTTGTGCAACAACTGCGCCATTTTCAAGAATCGAAAGGGTTGCTTTACTGGCATCGTATGTGGAGGTAAATGAAACTAAATCGCCTTCCATTGTTATCGACACCATTGCATTGTTGTCATCGACTAAAAAGAACTCACGATCACCGACAGCCCCTCGTTCAGTAATCTGAATTGATTGCGGGTGATGGAGTTGGAAACCTTTGATTGCGGTGGTTGATAGACGAGTCACTCTCATATCAAGAAGAGTGAACGTAGTCGCTGAGTGCTTTTCGCTCGGCATCCAAATCATTGATGTGAGCCTTTACGACATCGCCAATGGAAACGATTGAAATTAAGTTACCTGCACCATCAACGACGGGAACGTGGCGTATTCGCCGTTCAGTCATCACCGTCATTAATTCGGCCACTGTCGAAGTCTCAGTACAGGTAATGACCTCTGCCGTCATTACATCCCGGACGCGCATGTGTGAGATTTCATCTAACTTGCCGGGCATTGCCCGTACAACATCGCGTTCTGAAACGATGCCGTCAATTTTTTTCCCATCGGGTGAAACGACTAGTGCACCTACATGGTGCGTGTTGAGGGAATTGACTAAATCATGGATGGTTGCACTTGATGAAATTGTTTCAACGCGCTTTCCAGAAATAAGTGAACTAATCTTCAACTCAGGCTCCTCCGCAACTAATGGGCTCGATATCTATAGTGCTCTTCTTGAACTGCGTTGACAAGGGGTAATTCCCCTGTTTAGGAATTCCGGAGGTAATTCCAGCCGACCCTTGTACTCTTCTGGCATGAAAGCTATTCAGATCACCGCCTTTGGCGGCCCAGATTCCATGCATCTCGTAGACCTACCAGAACCGGTGGCAAGTGAGGGTCTTGAGATAATTGATGTCCGCGCAATTGGAATCAACTACGCCGATACCCATCAAACCGAGAATTCATATCTTTCTCCACAAAAACTTCCATTAGTGCCAGGAATTGAAGTTGTTGGAACTACGTCTTCTGGGCGCCGTGTTTTAACTCCAGTGGCAAGCGGGGGATATGCCCAAAAAACTTTGGCTTATTCGGCGGCGATGATTGATGTTCCAGATGGCGTGAGTGATGAGCAAGCTCTGTGCATGTTGGTTCAAGGTGCAACGGCTTGGCATATTTTAAAAACTGTTGGACATTTGAAAGCTGGAGAGACCGTTGTTGTACATGCCGCCGCAGGTGGTGTTGGAACAATTGCAATTCAACTTGCAAAGTTATGGGGCGCAAAAGTTATTGGTGTTGCATCGAGTGATGGCAAACGTGCATTAGCGACATCTCTTGGCGCAGATGTGGTTATCGATGCAAACTCTGCTGATCTTGGTCGCGACATTCTTGCGGCAAATAACGGCAAGCCCGTTGATTTAGTTTTAGAGATGGTTGGTGGATCGACATTTGATGCCAGCCTTGAAGTCCTTGCACCTTTCGGTCGATTGATTACTTATGGAATGGCATCTCGCAAAGCACCAACGCCAATTCATCCAGGTTCATTAATGGGCGGCTCAAAGACAATCACGGGTTTTTGGCTCTCTCACTGCTTTGGTAAAAAAGAGTTAATGAATGATGTGATTGCCGAACTCTTTGAATTGATCAAGGCGGGCACACTCAAGCCTGTTATTGGTGCAACTTTTGGTTTAAGTCAGGCCGTTATCGCCCATCGAGCGATGTTGGCCCGCGAAACCACTGGCAAAATCACCTTAGATCCGGCCCGATAAAAGGATTTTCGAAAGCTCTTCACTGCCTGTACGCTTCGCATTCGACTGTATGCCTAAAAGCATTCAGCCCCCCTAGCTCAGTTGGTAGAGCGTTTCCATGGTAAGGAAGAGGTCACCGGTCCGATTCCGGTGGGGGGCTCGAACAGAGCCTTTCACTAGTTGAGGAGTTCTTTTCAAAGCACACCCCTGGCGGGGTAGCTCAGCTTGGTAGAGCAAGCGGCTCATAATCGCTGTGTCGTGGGTTCAAATCCCGCTCCCGCTACTAGAACTACCCGCGCGAATTTCGCGCATTGAGTGGCCTCGGGTAACCTGAGCCCCTCGATAACCAATGAAGGAGTAAGACCATGGCAAGTAAGAGCGCGGACGTACGTCCAAAGATCACCATGGCCTGCGTTGATTGCAAAGAGCGTAACTACATCACTAAGAAGAATCGCCGCAACGATCCAGACCGCATGGAGCTTAAGAAGTTCTGTCCACGTTGCAAGCTGTCAACGCTTCACCGCGAAACCCGCTAATGATCAATCCCGATTCGGTCGGGCGCACTTTTGCTGGTGCAGATTTAGTAACCGTAACGCAATCGCAAATTGATGCCTTTGCTTCCGTCATTGGCGAAAGTAATACCACGGTCGCACCCCCAACATTTTCAATTCGTATTTCACTCTCACAATATGAATCAATTTTAACGCAACCTGAAATCGGGGTTGATTGGACGCGCCTAGTTCATGGTGATCAAAAGTTTGAAATCTTCCGCCCCATAGTCGCCGGAGATACCTTTAGATGTTCGGCAACAATTGAAACTCTACGAGCTGTCGCCGGAAATGAAATTATCTCCGTTCGCTCCGATTTACATTGTGGAAGCGAACTCGTTGTTTCATCTTGGTCAACTTTAGTGGTGCGCGGATGATTGAAATCGGTGCGCAGATTCCACAACAGGTCTTCTACATAGATCGCGCGATGTTAAAGGCATATGCCGATGCAAGTGGCGACCAAAATCCAATTCACCAAAATGAAGAGTTTGCAGTTTCCGTTGGCCTGCCAAATGTGATTGCGCATGGAATGTTAACAATGGCGCTCGTTGGTAAATACGTAACTGATTGGTCTGGCGGAAGTGCAGCTGTACATGAGTTTTCGGCGCGCTTTATTAAACCCGTCATCGTGCCCTTGGGTGAAAAAACCGATTTAACTGTAATGGGCACGGTTGCTGCTATTGAAGGAGACCGCATCAAGTTAGATCTTGTTGTTACATCGGCTGGAATTAAAGTGTTAGGAATGGCTAAAGCCGTCGTTACCAAATGAGCGCCCCTGATTCAGTTCTAGCCCTTGCTCAAGAACGTATGAGTGCACGTGGTGCAAAAGATTTTGCGCTGGCCGATTCTTTGCGCAATAAAATCGCAGCGTTGGGCTATGAGGTTGTAGATGTTGCCGATGGCTTCGAACTAATCGCAAAAGCCGCCTTTATTACACTGGCCTTCGCGCGCGATATTCGACCAATAGATTTAGAGAAAGAGACTACGGTCGGGATTATCGTCGATGGATTTACCGATGATGCCCTTGAGACAGTTAACTCAGTAAAGGCCAATAACGATTGTGGAATAGTCATTCTTTCAATCGGTGATCCAGGACGTCTTGTCGAGGCCATAGATTCACGCACATATCTTTTTGCAGTCGCACCCGGTGCCAGTTGGGGCGATTGCGCCAACGTCATGATTGAAAAAGTTAAAAGTACGTACATAGTGATTATGGATCCTTCCACCCGCTTTACTGGTGATGCGATAACTCCAGCAGTTGCGGAGTTAAAAAAAGGTGAATACGTTGCCGTCGGATGGCGCGGGGGATTAGTTAATACCGATGATGATTGGCGAAGTGTCGATGATAAAGGTGATGGCGAAGTCGATGTCCTCTTCTCATACTTTATGGCCCTTAATCGCGAGGCCATAGTAGAAACCGGCGGATTTAATCCACGAGCAATCTATTATCGAAATGCAGATATCGAGTTTTCATTAAAAGTTCGCCAGGCTGGGGGCCGTTTACTTCAAATGGGTTTGCCGCTCGAACAGGGACGCCATCATGGCTACCATGATGTGGATCCCGACTACCGTGAAATTCAATCAAAGAAGAATTACGATCGCATTCTCGATCGCTTTCGGGGCAAAAGCGCAATTTTGTCGCCACGTCGCTAACCTTTAACCATGACCGAGCTATCGAAATACACCAGCCTGCGTGTGGGTGGCCCGGCGCGCAAAATTGTTCAAGTCTCTACCGAAGCCGAAATCATTGCAGCGATTGAAGCTGCAGGAGATTCGCCAATTTTCATTATGGGTGGCGGAACAAATGTTTTAATTGCCGATAGTGGTTTTGAAGGCACCGTCATTCGAATTTCAAATAATTCAGTGGAGTCCGAAGTTGATGCATGTAGTGGAGCAACACTTACTATCGGCGCCGGGGAAAACTGGGATTCTTTTGTTTTAACTTCGATTTCCCACGGCTTTGCGGGCCTTGAAACCCTCAGCGGAATTCCTGGCACGGTAGGTGCTGCGCCGATTCAAAATATCGGTGCGTATGGCCACGAAGTAAGTGAGTTCATTACCCGAGTGCGCACTTATGATCGCCACAGCAAAGCGATCAAAACCTTTACAAATGCCGAGTGTGAGTTTTCTTATCGTAACTCTTATTTCAAAGCCCACCCAGGTCGCTACGTTGTATTAGACGTGGCCTTTCAACTGCGCATAGGCGAAATGACTACGCCGATTACTTATATCGAACTGTCGAAAAAATTAGAGATTGAAATCGGCGATAAAGCCTCAATTCTCGATTGCCGAAATGCAGTGCTTGAGCTTCGTGCAAACAAGGGGATGCTTCTATCTAAAGAAGATCACGACTCTTGGTCTGCTGGTTCATTTTTTACTAATCCAATTATTACCCAGCAGGCTGCTGATTCCTTGCCTAATGCTGCACCAAAGTGGCCGCTCGAGGATGGCCGCGTCAAGGTTTCGGCCGCTTGGCTTATTGAGAACTCCGGAATACATAAAGGCGATGAAATTGGTGGAGCTCGTATTTCAACGAAGCACGTATTAGCGCTTACAAATTCGGGTAATGCAACAGCCTCAGACATTGCAGCGTTAGCAAAGCGCGCCCGTGATCACGTGCAGTCAGCTTTTGGAATTACTTTAGTTGCCGAAGTAAATCTTGTGGGTATAGAGATTTAGCCTTCGGTAATAAGTTTTTTAATTCGTCCGATTCCCTCAACTATGTCAGCATCACTTGTGGCATAGGAAAAACGTAAGTAACCAGAGGGGCCAAAGGCCTCACCAGGCACTGCCGCAACTTCAACTTCTTCTAGCAACAACGTTGCAAGTTCAGCCGACGTTGTAGGAGTTTTACCTCGAATAGTTTTACCAAGTACGCCTTTAACTGATGGATATACATAGAAGGCACCAGTTGGGGTCGGACAAACGAAACCTGGAATCTCATTGAGCAGACCGACGATTAGTGCACGGCGTCGGTTAAATGCCTCACCCATTGCATGAACTGCCTTTAGGTCACCAGTAAGTGCGGCGATTGCTGCGCGCTGTGAAACATTGGAAACATTTGATGTTAAGTGCGACTGTAGATTTGTCGCCGCTTTGATGACATCTTTTGGCCCGATCATCCAGCCAACTCGCCAACCCGTCATCGCATAGGTTTTTGCGACCCCATTCAAAATAATGCATGTGTCGGCAAGACCCGGAACCATAACGGGCATGCTTGGTGCGCTTGCACCGTCATATAACAAGTGCTCATAAATTTCATCAGAGATTACCCAGATATTATTTTTAAGTGCCCACTCACCGATTTCCTTTACTTGTGCTGGAGAGTAGACAGAGCCAGTTGGGTTAGAAGGTGAACAAAACAAAATTGCTTTTGTTTTCGGCGTACGAGCAGCTTCTAACTGTTCAACACTTACTAAATAGTTTTGTGTCTCATCGGCGAACACTTCTACTGAAACGCCACCAGCTAACTTGATACATTCTGGGTACGTAGTCCAATAAGGCGCAGGCAATAAAACTTCATCGCCTTCATTAATTATTGTTGCAAATGCTTGATAAACAGCCTGCTTGCCACCGTTAGTTACTAATACTTGGTCGGCAGTAATTTCATAATTGGAGTCGCGCTTAGTTTTAGCAACGATTGCATCGCGAAGATCCGGCAATCCCGGAGTTGGCGTATAGCGGTGATTAGCAACAACACGTGTTGCTGCAGCTGCAGCTTCAACAATGTAGTCAGGAGTTGGAAAATCAGGCTCACCTGCACCGA
>CAILBF010000206.1 GCA_903832395.1 uncultured Actinomycetes bacterium
TATACGTAAGTATCTTGTCGAAGTGTTTGCATTAGTTAGAGTGAATTTGCGAATCTTAAAGGGCAAAATTGCGGGCAAGCGGGCATGTTGGCGGACAAATTTAGATAATTTCAAACTTTAAAGGTCCCGGTGATTAAGAGTTAGCGGAAGTAAGGTCATACGCATTACTAATCACGCACACTTGTAAGGGTAGTGACTGGGAGTGACATTGCGGGGTTTGTGCGGGAAAGAAAAAACCCGCAGATTACTCTGCGGGTTTTTCTCTGTAGCTTTCGCTAAAGAGCAGCATTCCGACGAAGCCAGAGGAAGAGTAGCTGTTTAAACCACAGGAAATCAATCATTGATGTTACCCACACTAAATAATTTCTATCGATGTTACTAACCGTTTCGAATCTATCTTCTGCCTGTGTCTCGCTGTAGCTCAGCGGATAGAGCAGCGCTTAGACGAAGCCGCAGGTCGTGGGTTCGAATCCCGCCAGTGAGACCACAACCTAGAAGCCCCGGAGTACGTCGCCCGGGGCTTCTTTGTTTTCTAGGGGTGGTGACATTGTCGGTCAGAGGTTCTAACCTCTAGGTATGAGAAAGCACCTGCGCTTAGTCGCTCTATTGATTCCTATGGTGCTTATTGCCTCGAATTCATATGCCGCAGTTAAGGCGGGCAGTACTTGTAGCAAGGCGGGATCTAAAAGTGTCAGTGGAGGTAAGACATACACCTGCGTAAAGAGTGGTAAGAAGTTGGTGTGGGATAAGGGTGTTTTGCTTCCTGCGGCACAACCATCACCGAGTGCGAGTGCATCGGCTGATCCTGTGATTGTGCAAGTAAGTGACGGTGATTCTTGCGAAAAAATGGGTGTGCAGGCCAAGGATTCAAAAGGATTACTCGAATGTCGCAAATTTGCGGGAAATAAGCTGCAATACATCCGAATTAGTAATGATTTTTCACCAGTTGTGAATCCAACTTCACCGGATTCATTAACACTTTGTCAGCTTGCGGATAAGCGCACATTGATTCCCGAGAGCATGAAGAACTATATTCCACTTTCGATTGCCTATCCTCCAAAACCATTTTGGAATTTCGGGAAAGCTACAGGAACCTTCAAGGTCGTAGTAGCAGGGGTTGATTTCTCAGATACACCAGGAAAAGGCTCGCCGAGTGATCTCTGGAAGCAAGACTTATTAAAAGCCGGTCAATGGATGGACTGGTATACAAACGGAAAAGTTAAACTTAATTTCGTCACTTATGATGAATGGCTACGTGCACCTAAGCCTTCATCTAGTTACGACGCGGGAAACAATGACCCCAGGGGCGCTTCAGATGTGCAGAGTGGCGGATTAACTGCCCAACAGATTTCAGATGATTACATCCATACGATTGAGAAAACTGCAGACTTAACGGATGCAACTTCAATCTGGGTATACCTACCGGAGAACATAATGACTCCTTTTGGTGCTTTTCAACCCGGAAGTGCATCAGTGCAGTCTGCTAAATACGGACTAGTTAAGTCTCAACTGGTTCTAACAAGTGCGGATATTTATCTCAGTAACCGCATCCGTTGGGCATATTTCTTACACGAGATGATTCATGGATTTGGACTGCAAGGCCACTCATCAAAATTCATTCCCACAGGCGGTTTCTTAAACAAGAATGGAATGATGAGTAACGCAGACGGCTGGACTCAAGCGCTGCTTCCTTGGGACTCAATCGTTTGGGGAGTAGCAACTCCATCAGATACTTATTGTATTGATAAGCAACACTTAGATTCCGTTGATTTGAAGCTCGTTCCATTAGAGAGAGAACAACAGGGTTTGCGATCAGCTATCGTGCGAATTAATGATCATCAGGCATTGATTGTTGAGTCACATCGAAGCGATAAGTGGGGCGCCGGTGAAGGTACTGGTTTTGCCGGAACTATGGTCACGCTGGTTGATACAACTCAAAGTACAGATTTTGAAAATGAAAGTAGTCCAAGAAATCCTTGCTTAAGCTCTACTGGAGTTTATCTGCGTGTGGCAGATGGTAATCACGGTGTGCATCAGCCAATTGGAACGCCCTTGATGCGCAATGGCCAAAATTACAACGGCGTCACCATGTATAACGGTCAGTCAATTGCAGGCGATCAAGATGGTTGGGACCTTAACCACATCATGTATCCGGGTGATTCCATTTCAGCAGCAGGAATCAAAGTTACTTTGGTTAAGGGTGGAGACAACGATGTGGTTCGAATCGAGGTTGTCGACAAGTCATTGAGCGAATATCAGCAACCAATTATGTCTGCTCAGTGCTTAGCGAAATTTGTTCCGATTTCCCAAAGTTCTAGCGCACATTAAATCTCTAGCGTTGAAACTAATTGGTTACTGCGATCTACAATCAAGAGTGAATCGTTCTTGAGCATCGTCCAGCCATCTTGGTTCCAGCCGCTTGATGCGACAAGGACTGAGTCTGGGGTTTTCTTGTAACGAAGTTCGTAGTAGTCAGCATCTTTTTTGAAGAGATCGGGGATGCGATCTTGGTTGTAGCGGCAGGCGGTGACGAAGAAATCTTTATTCATGATCATCATGTTGGCACTGCTGTGAGAGATATTGGCTTTGATAAATGAGAGCGCCGATTTAATACCGGGCAGGAAGCCGTGTTTCTTGATTTCAGTGAGTAAGTAGAAGAAGTAGAGCTCTGAGTCTGTCTCACCTTGTGCAAGTTTGAGGTATTCATCAGAGATATATGGCTTTAGTGCGTCAAACGGTGCGAAGGATCCGTTGTGAATAAAGGAGATTCCCTTTAAAGTTCCCTATTTGGCATTTCTTCTAATCTACTCAGCCATAACTACTGGTATGGCAGAGTTGGGCATAAGGTTTCTAAAGAGGTATGCCTAATTCAAGATTAAGTTGGGCTTTTGCTAAAGCAATGCCGTAACGCATAAACCAACGCCCCGTAAACATTAGGTATCCAGTTTCAGCTTTGTTCATCACGGCGTCACTGGACTCACCCAGAGGCAGAAGCATCCATTGAAATACAGATATGCCACTTCTATTTGCATATCCGAACCACTCAACATCGGAAGGGGGATTGTTTTTAGTCATAATTTCTGCCGCTTTATCAGCAAGCGCAATACCATCGACCGCTCTTGAATTCAGTTTGGCTCCGCGAGCGATTGGCAATGCCATTCCAATTGCATACCCAGTGGCTGCAGCCCGTAACATTCCTTCCATAACTATGCTAAATCTTTCCTGGCTGCCAATGTAATCCGACAAGACAGGGAGCATTTCAGCGGCTGATTTCTCACCCTGAGTTTTCGTAATAATTACAGGTGCTTCAACAAATAGGTTGTTGAAGTCTGCCCAACCTTCATCCGTACCCATCCAATACTTAACTTGCTTTTCCATTGAAACTACTTGAGAATCATTTTCTAACCGTGCATAGCGTTTGTTATCTGATTTCCAAAAGTGGTCATCATCTTTTGGTGCGCCTTGCTTCTTGAAAATGCCCACTTCTACCCCCTGTTTGGCTACTGCCTAGTCTTGAGCATGGCGGGTAGGACTGACAACTGGCTGGCCACTTAATTTAAAAGCAAGTTAACCCTGGGGGGTCTATTTGTCTTCTAAATGTCAGCCCAGCGTAGGAGGATTGCACTATGCCCAGCCGGATACCAGAAGCGATTGCTTTTGAGGTCATGATTAAGGCAAAACTACGTCCTGTTGGAACATATAGGAATGCATCCAGCCCTTGGGAATGTATTTGCGAAACATGCGGAGAGTTAGTTACCCCTTCCCTACTTTCAATAAAGAGTGGACAGGGTGGCTGTGCTTATTGCGCCGGGAAAAAAGTAAATCCCGATTCAGCTAAAGCGTTGATGATTAGAAATGGATACGAACCGCTTGTTGACTACCCAGGAAGTAAAGTGCCTTGGAAGTCCTTACACAAGAAGTGCGGAGAGATTGTCTATCCAAAATACAACAAAATACAGCAGTCAGGTTTTAGTGCATGTAACAAATGCTCTAAACGTCATGTAAATCCCCTTGAAGCGGAACAGCTGATGATTGCAGCTGGCGTTATTCCTCAAGAACCGTATCCAGGAAAAGATAAGAAATGGAATTGCTTGTGCTTGAAGTGCGGCCAGATTGTTCAATCACATTATTCAAATGTTCGCGATGGTGGAGGTGGATGTCGTTCGTGCGCGCTTCGTGCAACATCAAGCAAGCGAAGATATTCTCAAGATTTCGTTATTGCTGAATTCTGGAAAGTAAATCTCATACCCCTTGAACCATACGTAAACACCGATGCTCCCTTACCGAGCAAATGCCAGGTTTGTGGAAACATTCCGTCTCCTACATTTACAGCAATTCGTGCAGGAGTAGGTTGCCGCTATTGCTCTGAGAAACTCACCTCGCCAGAAAAAGCAATTAAGCTCGCTCGCAAAGCAGGATTAGAACCACTTGAACCTTTTGTAAGTGGACAAGTACCTTGGAAATGCCGCCATATTGAATGTGGCTCCGAGATTACGCCGCTGTTTGGAACCATCCTGAAGGGCAATTCAGGATGTGTGAAATGTAATTCTAGAAATGCTGCTGATAAATATCGGTTCTCTGAAGTCATGGCAGCAGAAATAATGTTGGCCGCACAAATGCAGCCTCTTGAGCCATACAAGAATGCTTTAGCTAAATGGAAGTGCAAATGTCTGAAGTGTGGCAGCACCATCACTCCAAAACTCAACAACGTGAGGAGCGGCTCAGGCTGTATCAATTGTGCTGAAGTTGGCTTCCAACCAAACAAAGAAGCTTACCTGTACCTGTTATTCCACCCAGAACTGAGTGCATACAAGATTGGTATTGGTGGAAGTACAAATAAAAATGACAGAATTAAAGACCATCAAAAGTATGGCTGGTTAGTGTTCAAAAGAAAGGATTTTAAGATTGGATTACGAGCCTATGAGGTTGAGCAAGATGTACTTTCATGGCTGAGAGGGGACTTGGGTTTAACTCCTTATTTATCTATTGACCAGATGCCACAAGGTGGCCACACTGAAACGGTTGATGCTTCGGAGATTGACCTGTCAACGATATGGGCAAAGGTTGAAGAATTGAGTAAGGTGAAGAAATGAAGCGGCTTATAGGGCGACTCTTCTTTATTTTTAATAGACATGTAAGTGGTAATAAGATTAAATCAGCACATGTATATCCCTAGACATTTTCAGCCGAGCGATAAAGCGGCTCAAGAATTCTTGTCACAAATTGAATCGGGACACTTAGTAAGCAATACCGAGAAAGGTCTTATATCGACCCTACTGCCTTTAATTTATGACAAAGAAACTAATTCTCTTTTGGGGCATGCAGCAAAACTCAATGATCAAGTTTCTTTACCAACTAATCAAGAGGCACTTGTTATCTCAATGCTTAATGAAACCTATATTTCTCCAAATTGGTATGCATCTAAAGAGGAACATCACAAAGTTGTGCCTACTTGGGATTACATGTTGGTTCATGCATATGGTCAGTTGGTAATACACAACGATCCAGATTGGATTTTGAATCAAGTAACCCGTCTTACTAATCACTTTGAAGCAAGCCAATCTAAACCTTGGAACGTTGATCAGGCTCCGACAGATTATGTTGATGGGCAGATTAGAGCCATTGTTGGAATTGAACTTAAAATCAACCGCATTGAGGCTTCATTCAAGATGAGTCAAAACAAATCTAAGGCGGATTTGGACGGGGTAATTGCTGGGTTGCAAAAAGCTGACAAAGTATCTATCTCAGAAGCGATTGATGCTTTAAGGCAAGAGGAAAGGAAGTAAACTTTCTAGTTTTCTTTCCGGCTTATAGGGCGACTCTTCTTTATTTTTGATACAAGTTCTAAAATACGTCCATGGACCAAGATTTAGACAACTTAACTCGTGAAGAACTCATGGCAAATGTGAAGGAACTTAGAGCCGCAATTCGAGAGCATCGTGATGCTTCCCTTCATGATCTCTGTTGGTATCACCCAAAATTATGGGGATTGCTACCTGAAAAAGCTTCCGTTGAGGTACAAGTGCCTACACGTGAAAAGTTTATTAAAGGCTGCGAAATCTACCGAAACTCACTTGATGCGCAATTACCAAATGCTCAGAGGGTGTATATTGACTTTAAAGGTTAATTCCGGCTTATAGGGTGACTCTTCTATTATTCTTGTGCCATGCCAACACTTAGTCACATGCTTTGGTTCAATGACCAAGCTGAAGATGCTGTAAATCTGTATACAAAACTTTTCGAGAATTCTAAAATTACTAACACCACCAAACGTCCGGATGGGGGTGTATTTACCGTTGAGTTTGAACTTCTGGGGGCAAAGTACACGGCTCTTAATGGTGGAGACATGTTCACATTTACTGAGGCGTTCTCAATCTTTATTTTATGTAATGACCAAGCAGAAGTTGATAAGTACTGGGATGCACTTACCGCTGATGGTGGGACACCAGGAAGATGTGGTTGGCTCAAGGACAAATTTGGCCTGTCTTGGCAGATTATTCCAAAGCAATTGGGAGAGTGTCTTGGTAATCCTGATCCAGCTAAATCAGCGGCAGCCATGAATGCAATGATGGGGATGTCCAAGTTAATAGTTAGCGAGTTAGAAGCTGCAGTTAAGTAAGTCCAGCTTCTAGGGAGACTCTTCATTTATACTTCACTCATGAAATTTGGTATCCATTCCGAGCA
>CAILBF010000207.1 GCA_903832395.1 uncultured Actinomycetes bacterium
AGCCTATTTCGTTAAATCAGTTAACTCCGCAATCTCGTTTTCACTTAGCGAAGCGATATTTACAATCTCTTGTAGTTACTCAACGGTACGAGCACTTGCAATTGGAGTTGAAACTCCAGGTTGCGCAGCAAGCCAACCGAGCGCAACCGATGCAATTGTAGTGTTGTGAGTCTTCGCAATATCGTGAAGGAGTGAGACAACTTTGTAACCGCGCTCATTCTGATGGCTAGATCAACCAGGCGGGTTGCCCGAGCGGCCAATGGGAGGGGACTGTAAATCCCCCGGCTCTGCCTTCGAAGGTTCAAATCCTTCACCCGCCACCAGATTAGAGTTGAGGCTGAGTTGTATAGACAACTTTGGGCATTGGTGATAATTTTCCTATCGTGGAAAATTCCCGCAAGATATTAGTTACAGGTAGCAGGGGCATGGCCGCAGGGTTAATTGAAGCCCTAAATTCACTAGGCATTCAAACATATGCTCTAGGTGGCGAACTTGAGGAAGGAGAATCCTTAAAGAGTCGATGCAAGCATCTTGTAGGTTTTAATCCAATTGATTTACGAGATGAGTCAGCTGTTGAATCTGGTTTCAAAAAAGCTTTAGTAGAACTTGGAAATATTACGGATGTGGTTTCAATTGCTGGCGGATCTGGTCGCAGTTTTGGCGACGGGCCTATACATACTATGTCTCGTGAAGCTTGGGACAAGACCTTTGAATTGAACCTGACTACCGCATTTCTCACAGCCCGGGAGGCAATAAAAATATTCCAAAAAAATGGTGGAGGATCACTTATTCTCACAACTTCTGTCCTTGCGGCATCACCATCACCTGAACATTTCCAAACCCATGGCTATGCAGCTTCTAAAGCTGCAATTAGCGGTTTAGTGAAAACTCTTTCCGCTTCATACATAACTGAGAATATTAGAGTCAATGCCATAGCCCCAGGGTTAGTTGCTACACCGATGGCCGCTAGGGCAGCAACGAATCCAGTTATTTCAGAGTTTACAAAACGCAAGCAACCATTAGTAAAAGCACAATTGCCCATTGAGAATTTAGTTTCTGGGTATTTAGCGCTGTTGGAAAATAGTGCAATCACGGGTCAGATTTTAACTATCGACGGTGGATGGTCCACCGTCACAAACATATAGGAGAGTTTTAATGGCACATCCACGTTATTCATATCAAACAATTGCAAAAACGATTGATCACTCTCTTTTGAAACCAGAAATGACGCGTGATGAAGTAGCAGCAGGGTGTGCAATAGCTAAGAAATACGATGTTGCATCAGTGTGCTGTAAGCCTTCAGATGTGCGTTTCTGTGCAGAGCTTCTTAAGGGTACCGATGTAGAAATAGGGACTGTAGTGGGTTTCCCGCATGGATCATCGACAACTCAAACAAAGGTTTTTGAAACACAAAAGGCGATTATCGATGGCGCAACGGAAATCGATATGGTTATGAATATTGGACTCCTTAAATCAGGCGAATTGAGCGAAGTGGAACAAGACATTGCTGCCGTGGTTGATGCAGCTTCAGGCAAAATGGTTAAAGTAATTTTAGAAAATGCTTACCTAACTGACGATGAAAAAGTGAAAGCATGCCAGATTGTTGAAAAAGCTGGCGGTCACTACGTCAAGACTTCCACAGGCTATGCACCAACTGGAGCAACTCTGGAAGACGTTCGCCTAATGAAAAACAGCGTTTCTGCAAAAATCAAAGTTAAGAGTGCTGGGGGTGTTCGTACCCTTGATGCTCTAATAGACATGCTGGATGCAGGCGTTACGCGATCAGGTGCCACAACAACCTCTGTGATGTTGGATGAGTATGTGACAAGATTCGGCCGTGACTAAATATTTAGGTTTAGACCTTGGCGGAACGAATATAAAAATATCTGTTCTTGAATCAATAAATGGATCAGTCACTCTTCTAGAAAAAGATACAGTTTCTACCGAAGCAGTTAATGGTCCAACTTACGTTGTTAACCGCTTGGCTCAAATTGCCTATGACTATATTTTTAATAAGTATGTTGATATTGAAACCGTAGGCGTTGCCGTCCCAGGCGTGTTTGATCATGACTTGGGAGAAATTATTTTATTTCCAAATCTTCCAGGTGTTTGGCTGGGACAACCTATGCAAAAGCCAATCGAGGCTAAGTGTGAACGCCCTGTGTCAATTATTAATGATGCGCGCGCTTTCTCTTTAGCTGAAGCACATGCCGGATTAGCGCGTGGGAAAAGCCCAGTGGCTTGCTTGGTGCTTGGAACTGGTGTTGGTGGTGGAATCATTATTGAGGGGAAGGTTCATTTGGGCTCAACTCTCGGTGCAGGAGAAATAGGCCATCAAATTGTTCAGCCAGATGGTGAATTCTGTGGTTGCGGAGCCCAAGGGTGCATAGAAACTCTCACTTCCGCCGAGGCGTTATCAAAAAGAGCGGGCACGCAGACGCCTGAAGAAGCGTATAAACGGGCTATAGATGGAGACCCCAAAGCGATTGCCGCATTTGAAGAGTCGGCAAAGTGGATAGGAATTGGAATCGCAAATGTCATGGTGGTTCTTGCGCCCGAACTATTTATTATTGGCGGTGGTGTGTCGCAATCCGGTGAATTTTTCCTAGAACTAATCAGAAAAGAAGCAGAAAAGCGTGCAAAATTGATTCCAAATGGAACAATTAATATTGCTGCTGCAAGCCTGGGTGTCTATGCAGGATCTATTGGTGCGGCATTAAATGGTGCGATAAATGCCGGAGCACAATTCAATTTAATATCAATTACATAGCGGGTTGCAACGTATGCTGTTTCCGTAAATTCTAACGGGTTTCCAGATTTGTCCTCAATAATTCTAGTTTCAACTAAAAGCGGCGTTTTAACGGGAATCTGCAAATATTTTGATTCAGCAGCATTTGATATTCGAGCGCTAAGCCAACCATTTGCCAAAATTGGTGCCAAACCTATGTGACGCAAAGCTTCATGAAGTGACCCGTTAACTAAATCAAATTTCAGTACCGCTTCAGCCTTAGGTACTAATGCAACGCGTTCAAGAGCCAGAGGAACTCCATCGGCCATACGAATTCTCTTGACAACTACGCACTTTGAAGTTTTTTCAACTCTAAGCGCGGCTAAGTCATTCTTACCGGGAGCCTCTAATTTTCCAGAAATGATGACTGAACTCGGAGTTAACCCGCGTCGAGCCATATCTTCACTAAATGAAAGAAGGACACCTTCGCGTCGGTGTAATGGTTGTTCGGCAATGAATGTCCCTGCACCACGTTTTCGATCTACTAATCCCTCGCGCATCAAGTTCATAACAGCGTGCCTGGCAGTCATACGACTAACTGAAAACTTGCTGGCAATATCTACTTCAGAAGGTAGGGGGTCTCCAGTTCTACCGCGAGCAATACTTGTGCGCAGCCAGTCTTCAATTTCTTGATACCTATGCTCCGTTTTGAGCGCATTTCTCTTGGCGGGGCTCTTCACAAATCCCCTTTCGTGACCCTAGGATTGGTATAGACATTTAATCTTAATGTACATACTGTAGAGGATGTAATGAAATCACAGGTCGGTACTGAAAGTATAGCCGGGTCAAAAACCGGTACTTGGACTTCACTTGCCCAGAATCTCCTGACAGATTTAATAACCCAACAAGGACCTGCAATTACTAAAGCCGCTTTGTGGGCCGGTGAATCAATAGCTGCCGATGGCGTAGTACATCTATTTGGAACGGGTCACTCGAGAATCCCAATTGAAGAAATGTTTCCGCGTTATGGTTCTTTTGCTGGATTTAATCCTATGGCCGAACTTTCTATGACTTTTCATACGCAGGTCGTCGGATCAAATGGACAAAGACAAGCAATGTTTATTGAGCGCGTTGAAGGTTTTGCGGAGCAAATTTTGAGTAACTGGGTCTTCAAGCCACAAGATTTATTGATGATTTTTAGTGTTGGTGGCCAAACAGCCGTACCAATTGAAATGGCGATGGGGGCTCGTGCACGAGGTATAAAAGTTATTGCTGTGACTTCAGTTGCTCAAAATAAGACTGGAATTCCTACCCACTCTTCTGGCACAACGCTTTCAGATAATGCAGATTTAGTAATTGACTTGATGGTTCCAGTGAGTGATGCCCTTGTTAGCATTCCTGGACTAGCCACTCCGGTTGGACCAGGTTCAACAGTTACAGCGATAGCAATTGTTAACGAGATAAAGGTTCAAGTCGCAAATTATTTGGTCCAACATGGAATCACACCCCAAGTGCTGACAAGCTCAGCCGTAGTTGGGAAAGAAGAAAGTAAGCGCCTTTTTGATGCAGCCTATGCTGAACATGCGCGACGAATATCAACACGTTTAACCGGTGCAACCAATCACACAGGGGGTGAGGGCAAAGGTTAATGAGTTTATATTTCAATTATTTTGATGTATAAACTTTTGGTAACAAATCAACAATCTTGTTGAATTCTTGCTAATAAGTAGTGAGAATTGTTACAACATAAGAAACTAACCGAAAGGAAGGCAATGAAGCTAAGTAACAAGCGTTTTACCGCAATCTTCGCAGCGGTATCTGTCGTTGGTCTCATAGTGACCATGGCTGGTGTTGTAACACCTGCTAATGCAGCAGCTACCTACAAGATTGGTGTAAGTAATAACTGGGCAGGCAATGCTTGGCGTGAAGAAATGGTTTGTGCAATTAAAGCAGAAGCTACTTTGAGCGGTAAGGTTGCAAAAGTAACAGTACTTTCACGTAACACTGATTCAGCAGGACAATCTGCCGATGTACGCAGCCTGATCACACAGGGTGTTAACGCAATCATTATTAACTCCGGTGATACATCAGCAAATAACCCTGCGATTGCAGAAGCTATTGCTGCTGGAATTAAAGTCATTGCTGTTGATAACTCAATCTCTGCACCAAACACCACGTTGGTTTCAAATGACCAAGTAGCTTATGGCGCAGCAGGTGCGGAAGCACTGGCTAAGGCAATGAATTATAAGGGAAACATTCTTTACATGCGTGGAATTTCCGGGGCCGGCGCTGATACAGATCGCAACACAGGATTTAGATCTGTAATCGCTAAATATCCAAACTTGCATGTAACTAAAGAAGTATTTACTGGATGGGACTGGACAAAGGGTGGCCAATTAGCGAACCAGCTATTAGCCCCTGGAAAATTCCAAGGTGTATGGACTTCAGGTATCGATTATCCAGTTGTTCAAGCTATGCAAACTCGCCTTAAGGGCAAGTACATCCCAGTAGTGGGCGCTGACAATAATAAGTTTGTTGGCATGACAGCTAGTCTTGCAAGCAAGGGTTTCGTTGGAATTATTGTTCCCAACCCTGCAATTGTAGGCGGCGCAGCACTTAAGGTAGCGATTGATCTACTTGATGGAAAAACTGTAGGTGCAAAGAATCTTCTACACCCTGTTGCATTAACTTATGCACATGACAAGGCGTTAATTGATTCACTTTACTTTGCAGCTCAGGATGCAAACTTCTCATCAACAGTAGCTCTAAAGGGGTTCACAACATTTACTCCAGCTCAGCTTTTCCGTTGCCGTGCACCACAAGACGACCCTGAAACAACAAGCTGATACTTAGTCGAATAGGTATCAAATAAGTTGAGAAGAACCCCGAGGATTAATCTTCGGGGTTCTTCTAGGTCAGGCCAATTAAATTTGCATGGAGGAGTATTTTGAATCAAAGCCCAATTCTTAAGATTTCACACTTATCAAAATCTTATGGACCTGTTATTGCTTTACGTGATGCAAATTTTGAAGTATTGCCAGGGGAAATACATGCGCTCTTAGGCGCAAATGGTGCGGGTAAATCAACTCTTGTAAAAATATTAACTGGTGTAATTACAGGTGATCAAGGTGTTATCGAAGTAAGTGGAAAACCGATTACTTTCACGTCACCAGATAATGCACGAAAAGGAGGAGTGGCTCCAGTTTTTCAAGATCCAGCCTTAATCCCGGACATCTCCATTCAAAGAAATTTACATTTAACCGGTACAGATAAGTCACGATTTCTTAAAGAAATATCGGCGATGGGACTTGAAGTTGATCTCAATAAATTAGCGAGTGATATCGAATTGCCTTTATTGCGCATGATCGATTTGGCACGCGCGCTCTCACACGACCCAGATTTACTTATTTTAGATGAAATTACCGCAGCATTGCCTGTAGATATGGCTGAAAAAGTTATTGCAATAATGGGTGCTCACAAAGCACGTGGAAAATCAGTCATTTTTATTTCGCATAGATTGGCTGAGATTGAAGAAATTTGCGATCGAGCTACTGTCCTGAGAGATGGAATAAATGTTGACACATTTGATGCCGCAGAAGGAAGTGAAGAGCGAATTGTTGCCGCGATGCTTGGTGATAAGAATCTTTCAAACACAAGAAATCTAAACCGGTCAAATAAGGCATCATCTGAAGTACTACTAAAAGTTGATTCGCTATCTGGTGGAAAACTCTTAAAGAGTGTCTCATTTCAGATACATAAAGGTGAAGTCTTAGGAGTTGCTGCTCTAGAAGGTCAAGGCCAAGATCTTCTATTTGAAATTTTGGCGGGCGAGACAAAACCGCACGGTGGAAAAATAGTTGTTAATGGCAAAGAAGTTACTTTCAACCACCCTGACGAAGCTATTGAAGCGGGAATCTCTTATGTTCCAGGGGATCGGAAAACTGCCCTTATGCCACAGCGATCCATACGTGAAAATTTGGCGCTCACAAGGATGCGAGGATTACGCAACTGGGGACAAATTAAATTTAAAGATGAGGATGAGAAAGTCGACGGAGCAATTCGAAGCTTGGAGATTGATACACGAGCAAGATCTCAAGTAAAGCGCCTATCAGGTGGTAACCAGCAAAAAGTCACAATCGGAAGATGGGTCACGACTGGCTTCGATTTACTTTTATGTTTTGATCCAACTCGCGGAATCGATGTCGGTACTAAAGGCCAGATATATGAATTGATTAGAAAATTTGCAGACGAAGGAAAATCGGTTCTACTCTTTACTTCTGAATTACGCGAAATTGCACTTGCTTGCGACCGTGCAATTGTTTTGTATGAAGGAAAAGTACAGGCAAATTTGGAACACAAAGACTGTAATGAAGAGTCACTACTAAATGCTGCCCATGGATTGGCGGTTAAGAAATGAATTTGATGCTAATAAAGAGACAATCATGGAACATTGGAATTGTTCTAATCGCAACATTTCTCGGAGCTTGGCAAATAAGTCGTTTGCCTGTATTTGGTTCCTATGAGGCCAGAACATTTCTGCTTGGGATATTACCAATAGCCCTACTATCTATGGGTCAAGCAATAATTATTATCGGTGGCGGAATCAATTTAGCAATTGGAGCAGAATCAGTTCTAATCAATTGCTTAGCCGCACGATTTATGGTGGGAAAAAGTTTTATTGCTTGCGTCATGTTAACTTTATTGTTTCTCTTAGTGTCTATTTTAGTTGGAGCATTAACTGGTCTGATTATTTCGAAGTCAAAAATTGCCGACATAATTGTAACTTTAGCAACAAGCTTTATTTTGATCGGCTTAGCCATGTACATTCAACCATCACCAGGTGGAGGAATGAATTTAACATTGGCTCATTTAATTTCCGGTAAGGGATCTGCTTTCTTGCCACCATTAATCACATTAATACTCCCTCTTGTAATTATCTGGTTGCCGCTCTATCGCAGTCGCACTGGAATCGCTATGTACGCTATTGGTTCTAACAAGGATTCAGCATTTCTCTCCGGTGTAAATGTGGATTTCACTCGGATTAAGCTCTATGCAGTGGGTGGGTTATTTGCTGGCATCTCTGGAATAGCTCTCACTGCCATTACATTAAGTGGAAGTCCATTTGCAAGTATCAGTAATACTGCAACCCTTAACTCAGTTGCGGGGGCAGTCCTAGGTGGCGTTGCTTTATCTGGAGGAGTTGGCGGACTGACCGGTCCAGCATTAGCTGCACTTATCCTGTATTTCATTCCAACAATTCTCCTGAATTATGGAATTGACCCTGCATATAGCCAAATCATCACGGGAGCACTAACAATATTAGTTGTTCTGGCTGGTGGCTTAATTCGCAATCGTGGGAAGAAGAAGTAAATGGGAAAAATTAAAAGTTTATTCACTGGACTACCAGCTTCGATGCTTAGTTTATGGTCGATTTTAATTGTACTTTTTATAATTACAGGTTTAGTTGACCACTATTTCTTCACGATCCCATCAATTGGGGTAACTTTTCAATTAGCTGTACCTCTTGGTTTATTAGCTGCAGGACAGACTATTTGCATGCTCACCGGTGGCATAGATCTTTCAATTGCAATGATTGCAACTGGTGCTGCATTTATTGTGAGCATTAAATCACCATCAGGTTTAGGTATGGCAATTTTCTATGCAACCCTTTACTGCATTTTAATTGGGGCAATAAATGGATTAGCAGTGGGATTACTTGGAATGAATCCATTAATTATGACATTAGGAATGAATGCAGTCCTGATTGGTGTGTTTACCGTAGGTATCACCACATTTTTAAAAGGTAGTTCAACAATGCCTGACATAATTATTAAGTTGAGCACCGCTTCAATTATTGATCCCATCAGCTGGCCCCTTGTGCTTTGGATATTAATTGGGGGATTTGTACTGTATCTATTGAAGCAAACCGGATTAGGAAGACTTATTTACGCAGTTGGCGATAATGCAAAAGCGGCACGTTTGGCTGGAATCCGAGTGTGGAAAGTTCAATTAACCGCATACATTCTTTGTGCATTGCTTGGCGGACTTGCCGGATTGATGATTGGCGGTCAATCAGGTGCTGTAGCAATGAGTTTAGCTGACTCCCTTGTTTTGCCTTCTGTCGCAGCAGTAGTAATTGGAGGCACTTCAATTATGGGTGGCATGGGTGGATATACAGGAAGCATCATGGGAACTTTAATTCTCACGGTTCTTTCATACCTATTAGCAACTTTAAATTCATCTGAAGCTGTCAAACAAATGATTTATGGATCAATAGTGTTAGCACTTGCTTGGACTTACTCAAAGTTGACCGAGAAATCTTGAGTCTTATGAAGATTAATGCAACTGCAGTAATTGGTACGGGCTTTATTGGGGCAGTGCACATTGAAGCAATTAGACGCACAGGTAACTACGTTAAGGGCGTTCTCTCTGGTTCAGAAAAAAGCACATTTCAAGCTACCGAAAAATACAAAGTAAAAACTGCCTATTCATCAATAAATGAAATTTGTAGTGACAAAGACGTTTCGGTTGTGCATGTAACGAGCCCAAATGCCCTTCACGTCGAGCAAGTTGAGAAGTTAATTGCAGCTAAGAAACATGTCGTATGTGAAAAACCTTTAGCGCTTACTGCAGCAGAAGGAGCTCATTTACTAAAGTTAGCCGAGCAGGCAGAAATAACTCATGCCCTTTGTTTTAACACCAGGTTTTATCCCATGGTTCATGAGGCACAAAGTAGGTTTCATAATAAGGAGATAGGTGCACTCCGCTATATACACGCCCAATATCATCAAGATTGGCTAGCACTTGATACTGACTGGAATTGGCGATTGGAATCTGAAAAGGCCGGAGGTTTGCGCGCGGTTGCTGATATTGGCTCCCATTTATTGGATCAGCTACATTTCATTACTGGAGAAGAGATTGATTCAGTATTCGCAGACTTACATACACTAATCAAAGTCCGAAACCGCCCGATGGGTGAAGTTCAAACCTTTACATCTTCTAGTAACGCAGATCGTAAAGAAGTCCCAATGAGTTCAGATGATGCCGCGGGGCTAGTGCTCAGATTTAAAAATGGCGCCAGAGCTACAATTTCTATTTCTCAAATCTCTTTCGGTTCAAAAAATGCAATTAAATGGGAGATCTCTGGCACAAAAGCTTCATTCTCATTTGATTCTGAAGAACCAGAATCTCTCATCATGGGAAATCGGGGGTCGGGCAATGAAATTATCAGAAAAGATCCGTCACTTTTATCTTCTTCAGCAGCTGGTATTTCTTTCTACCCAGGGGGCCATGTAGAGGGATTTGGGGAAACCTTCAGAGGACTTTTTGAAACGGTTTATAACCACATAGAGAATCCAACTACTGAGATAAAGTTTCCTACTTTTGCTGATGGGGTTCGGAGCCTAGAACTAACGGATGCGATTGCAGAAAGCTCAAAAACAGCAACTTGGGTAAAGTTAAAATAGTGAAAGGGAAATAACATGAAACTCGGACTCCTAACTGCACCACTCCCATCAGTTCCGCTGATGGAAATTGCTAAGTGGGCAAGCGCACAACGCTTTGAGATGCTTGAAGTCTGTTGTTGGCCTAAATCAGCTGACGTTAATCGTCGCTATGCAGGCATAACTCATATAGAAGTTGAGAATTTGAATAAAGATCAGGGCGAACAAATCGTTGGTGAGTTAAAAACTCATAACATCACAATGTCGGCTCTTGGATACTATCCAAACAATCTGCATCCAGATAAGAACCACCGTGAATCGGTTAATGAGCACACGAAGAAAGTCATCAAAGCTGCCGGATTAATGGGAGTCCCAGTTGTTAGTACTTTTATTGGAGCGGATGCATCCAAAACTCAAGCTGAGAATTGGGAAGAGGCTCAAAAAGTCTGGCCAGACATTGTCAAATATGCCGAAGATAATAATGTGAAGATTGCCATTGAAAATTGTCCAATGATTTTTAGTAAGGATGAATGGCCAAGTGGGCATAACGTCGCTTATTCCCCAAAAATATGGCGAGAAATGTTTGCAAAATTTGGACCCGCTGTCGGTTTAAACTTGGATCCATCACATTTAGTTTGGCAAATGATTGACATTGAGCGAGTGATTAAAGAATTTGGCACCAGGATTTACCATACTCATGTCAAAGATATGGAAATCGATCGCGAAGGTCTTTATGAGAATGGGATTATGTCGGCAGGTATTGGTTGGCAGAGACCACGACTACCGGGTTATGGTGAAGTTAATTGGGCGAAGTTTGTGTCTGCCCTATCGCAAGTTGGTTATGACTATGTCTTATGTGTAGAGCATGAAGACCGTAGGTTTGAAGGAACTGATGAATTGGTAAAGCAGGGCTTTATGATTGCGCGCAATCAAATTGCCCCACTTCTACCTATGTAACATAATTCTTTTGATCTTTAAATTAAGAATTTACTGTTGCAACCACTCGGTCTGTAAATTCATTTGTTTTTGGATCTTTTAGAATCAATTTCACACGTCCATCAGGCAAGGTTTCTTGCTTAATGATTATTAGACCTTCATAAAGCTTTGGCTCATTACTAATTCGTGGTGTGGTTCCACCACGCCATTCAACGTCAATAGGTGCCCACCCATGTGTCTCAACTGACTTAAAGCACGCATCCATGATGGCATTTACAACGTAGCCATCATAAAAAGTTTCCATTGGATCAGTCCCATTTTCCATGGAGTTAAACATGTCCGTGAACATATCTACGTAACCGAGCTCAGCGACTTCATCTCCAACTGGGAATAGCCATCCGGTAGATGTTTCAGATTTTTCCGCGATATATGCGTTGCCTTCGGCCGATGTAAACATTTCAAATCCGGTGCGCAAGAAATGGTTAAGCCAGATAGTTCCATGAGTACCAGCAACTTCATCACGTAAATCCATACCGCCTCTGAAAGTCCAAGAAACTTCGAATTGGCCAATTGCACCTGACTCAAACTTAATTAAAGCTATAGCGTTATCTTCAGCATTAATAGGATGCACAAGTGTGTCTTTCCAGCAAAGAACTTCTACTGGGCGATTGCCTTTTCCTACAAAGTTTCTGATGATCTCAATGCAATGGCACCCAAGGTCAATGATGCAACCGCCACCTGCTTGTTTATCATCCCAAAACCAAGCACTGTGAGGACCAGGGTGAGTTTCGCGTGAACGTACCCAAAGCACATCACCAACTGCACCATTGTGAACTGATTTCACAGCTTTCAAAGTCTTAGGGGTATAGGCAAGATCTTCCAAGTAGCCCGCAAATATTCCAGCCTTTTCAACCATATCCAAAATTCGCTTTGCTTCAGCGGCAGTACGAGCTAAAGGCTTGGTGCAAAGTACGGCTTTTCCAGCCTTCGCAATTTTTCCAATGACTTCTTCGTGCATGTGGTTAGGAAGAGCAACTACAACTACATCAGTATCTGGATGGTTAATCGCTTCATCAATATCTGTTGTGTAGTTAGGAACATTCCAACGCTGGGCAAAAGCGGCACCGCGTTCACTAGATCGAGAATAAACAACTGCTACGGAATCTCGATTTCGCTGTCCCTGCAATGTCATTGTATAAAAATCACCGATTAATCCAGTACCAAGCATTGTTATGCGGTGCGACTTCACAATATCCTCCAAGGGCTACTTCAAGTTTAGATTTCAAAGTAGTATATACTAATTGCAGGATACTGAGAAGAGTCCGTACTTGGATTTATGGGAGGGCATATCAAATGGCTGCCCGGATTGATTTAGGCGACTTTGATGTCGTTGTTGTGGGTTCAGGGTCAGCTGGCTCGTCAGCAGCAATTGCAGCATCACGAAGTGGCGCAAGAACTTTAATTATTGATCGGCTTCCATTTATTGGAGGAACCAGTACTGGGGTTCTTGATACTTTTTACGGATTTTATACACCGGGTGAAGTTTCAAGAAAAATTGTAGGTGGAATCCCTGACGACGTGATTGCCGGTTTAAAGAAATTGGGCCCAGTTGTAGAACGGGCAAATACATATGGTGCGGGAACTGGTGTTACATATAATCCAGAACATCTCAAAGTTGTGTGGGAACGCTTATTAGTCGATGCTGGCGTGAAGGTTCTACTTCACAGTTTGTTGCAAGAGGTAACTGTTAGCGATGGGCGAGTATTATCTCTCACTTTGGCAACACGTTCGGGATTGGCAACAGTTTCAGGGAAGAATTTTATTGATGCATCTGGAGATGCTGATCTTGCTTATTTCGCCAACTTTTCATATGAAAGAGCAGGTGAAATATCACCTGCTCAAACTATGACGACTACTTTTCGTATGATTAATGTTGATGTAAAGAAACGTAAGAGTTTTACCAAAGATCAGTTACATGCAGCTATGGAACAAGCAGTTTTAGATGGATACCAGCTACCTCGTCGTGAAGGATCAGATCACATCACTACCGTTGATAACACAATGGCCACGGTTATGACGAGAGTTGATTCTGTGAGAGCAACGACAAATAGTGAAATTGAGTCGGTATTAGATAATCCATTTTTTCTTAGCGAATCAGAGATAAATGGTCGCGAACAAGCCTTGGAGTACGCACGATTTCTAATTGATCGTGTTCCTGGCTATGAAAACTCTGCGCTTTACGGACTTTCAACTTTTCTTGGAATTCGTGAAAGTCGTCGGGTCTACGGCGACTATCGAGTCACACGCGAAGATGTTTTAACTGCCCAACATTTTGATGATCAAATCGCCTTATGTGGAGCACCCATTGAGGACCATCACAGTGGAACGGGCACAAATTGGGCATACATACCTAATAGCGGGGTTGTTGGGATTCCATTGAGAGCACTCCAAGTAAAAGACAGCATTAATACCCTGGTCGTTGGCAGGTGTTTTTCAGCCACACACGATGCGCATGCAAGTATCCGATCCATGGCTCAATGTATGGCTATGGGAACTGCCGCGGGAACAGTTGCTGCAATTGCATCGAAGAACTTCAAAGAAATTCGGGGTATTGATTTTAATGACATCAAGAAAGTTTTGAAAACTGGCGGAGCAATACTAGAAATGCCAAATTAGAAATGGCGTTTACTCGCACAGTACTGGGTGATATTTCGACGAGTGAATTAGGCGTCACATACATGCATGAACACCTGGTTATTGATTCAAATATCGTGCAAAACCAATTTGAACATATATGGCTTCCTTCTGAGGAAGATGCAATAGCTGAAGCAACTCTTTGTTTTGATGCCGGAGTGCGCACTCTTGTTGATTGTATGCCAATGGGATCAGGTGGCGATATCAAAAAACTACGAACCATCAGTAAGAAAAGTTCGACAAATATTATTGCTGCGACTGGAATGCATACACAAAAATATTATGGGAGCAAGGATGAATTATTAGTAGCCGATTCAGAAACTTTGGCAACTAAATTCATAAATGATATTGAGATTGGCTCTCAAAACACTGACATTAGAGCTGGTTTAATAAAAGTTTCATCGAGTGGCGAAAAGCTAACTCCTAGAGAGAAGGTACTTTTTGAAGGGGCAGCTCAAGCTCACAAAGTTACTGGTGCCCCAATACTCACACATTGTGAGCATGGCATAGGCGCCATAGCCCAGATTGAAGAATTATCTCAACTCGATGTTTCACTTTCAAATGTAACAATCTCCCACGGAGATAAAGTGAATGACACCTCATATCACACTGAGATTCTTAGCAGCGGTGTTCTAGTTGAATATGACCAGTGCTTGCGCCAATTCAGCGATAAGACACCACCGAGTGCCGAATTAACTTTGGCAATGATTGAACGAGGATTTCTTAGTCAAATAATGCTTGGTACTGATGGCGCCCGGCGAACTCTATGGAAATCACTAGGTGGTGAGCCGGGCTTAGCCTGGTTGTACTCTGATTGGAGTAAAGTCTTATTAGGTGTTGGACTTACTGATGACGATCTTAAGGCCCTTTTCATTTTGAATCCCGCGAAGGCATTAGCATTTAAGGAGATAAAGAATGTTCTTTGAGGAACTCAGTAAGCAGAGAATTCTCCCAATCTTGACCGTGAATGATCTGTCTCAAACCCGAAAGGATGTCGCCGATTTGAAGTCTAGAAATTTTCGAATAATGGAAATCACACTAAGAACGCCTCAAAGCATTGATGCAATAAAAGAATTTTGTTCAGACGAAGAGTTAGTTATTGGAGCTGGCTCCATTTCGACAGTTAGCCAGATGAATGAAGTAATGGCAGCTGGTGCAAAATTCGGGGTTTCACCGGGTTTATTTTCACCATTAGTGAAAAATGCAGCTGATAATAATTTTCCATATATCCCCGGAATCTCAACCTCCTCTGAAATCATGGAAGGCGTTAACTTAGGGGTGAAGGTATTTAAGTTTTTTCCAAGTGAACCACTGGGCGGCTTAATTACTTTAAAAGCAATATGTGCCCCTTTCCCCGGGTTAAGTTTCATTCCCACAGGGGGAGTAAATTCTGAAATCTCTGAAGAATACTTGAAGGAAAAGTGCGTTCTAGCAGTTGGCGGTTCCTGGTTAATCTAAATGCGCACTGTTTGCATATGGACATTAATCCCTTGTCTTAATAACCTTAGTCTGTATCCATTTCGCCCCACCCATAAGGAGCTAACGTGAAGAAACGTTTTGGAATTTTCGCAGCTGTAGTGATTGCAGCCGCGCTTACTTTATCTGGATGCGCTAAAAGCGATTCAGCAACTAGCAGTGCAGCAGCTTCATGTGCCAAAGCAGATCTAGCAACGGTTACATCAGGCAAATTAACTATTGCTACAGGGCAACCTGCTTATTACCCATGGATCATTGATGACAAGCCAGAAACAGGAAATGGCTTCGAAGGTGCAGTGGCATATGCAGTTGCTAAGCAACTTGGATTTGCAACTACCGACGTTGTCTGGGTCCGTACTACTTTTGATAGCGCAGTAACACCTGGTGCAAAAAACTTTGACTTCAATTTGCAACAGTTCTCAATCACGCCTGATCGCCAAAAAGCCGTTGATTTCTCATCTCCTTACTACACCGCACCTCAAGCAATCGTTTCTTTCAAGGGCAGCAAGATTGATGGCAAAACTTCAATCGCTGACCTCAAGGGAGCAAAGTTAGGTGCTGCGCCGAATTTCCTCATTTGAGGAGATTTTTCTCGATGAGGGCGAGAAGACACAGATTCTTGAATAGAACCTAACCAAGATACAATTCACGTATTCTCTAGAAATCGAATTTTTGAGGTAATCGTAATGGCCATTGAAGAAAATATTCTGAATATCTATAACTTTGATTCGCTCAGGGAGCAGATTTTCAACTGCGTTCAGAAAAACGAACTAATCCAGGAAAACAAAGCGATTTTTCAAAAAGAGTACAAAATCCTCAGAAAGGCGGCGATTGATTTTATTGATGAAGTCAATCAGAAAATCAAAGAAGTTGAGTCGCACGAATTTTATGGCTCTCAGAATTATGCTAAGAATTCAATCTATTATTTGAGGAATTCACACTGCCTTTCAGATACTTCAAAGTTAAAAGTTTACGGAATAGCGAATTTTGAAACATTGCAATCAGTGACTAATCTCTTGTTTTTTGCAAAAGCCATAGAGGTTCTCAAGAAGGACTGCATGGCTTGGATTGAGTCTTATCGGTTGCCTTTAAAAGTTTCAAATAAAAAAAGAATCTTTTTTGAATTATGGAATTCCGACAAACGCTGAGAGCGTAAATCGATCTGTTGCGGAAAGAGAACGGCGGCTACGATTTTTTTTAATCGCAGCCGCCGACTTCATGAACATACCCCAGTATCCCGTTAATAAATAAACAATGTAGTTTTAATTAATTAGATCTTTGGAAGTGCTTCCCATTGTGCTTGTGTATTTTCGAGAATCTTGTTGATGTCCGCAGGATTCTTCATGAAGTCCTGAAGAGCTGGTCCAAGAATTGGCCCAGCAAAATCTCCACGGCTGTCGCGGTCTGCGAAGAACATGATGTTCTTTGCTGCACCGAGAACTGCCAACTTCTGCTTTCCGAATGAGTCGTATCCTGACGTATCAAAGTCTTTTGATACGTAGATGCTTGTGTCCCCACCCTTAATTGCTGCTTTGATACCTTCCTTGGATCCCCAGAACTGCGCGAGAAGCTTTCCGCCTTCGACATTCTTGCCGTGTTTAGCAACTGAAACACCATCAAGTGGTGCGTCAATTGTGTCGATACCGTGAGTTGGGTTGATTTCTGGGAATGGAACGACCCATAGATCGTCGTAATCTGCTTGTGACTTAGCTTTGAAGTCATTAGCAAACCATGAGCCCATCATCATTGCTCCGCACTGCTTTTGGAGCAAGAGATCGCGGCAGCCATCCCAGTCGATATCCATGAAGTTTGTATTCATGAATGGAACAAGTTGACCGAAGTACTTAAATACTTCCTTTGTCTTTGGATCTGTCCACTTTGCTCGACCGTTAAGAAGATCGATGTGGTACTTGTAGCCATTGATTCGAGCGTTGAGGATGTCGAATGTTCCCATCGCTTCCCAACCCTGCTTGTCTCCCATTGCGTATGCAACGAGACCTTTCTTCTGAGTAAGCGTCAACATCTTGATGAAGTCATCCCAAGTTGCGATGTTCTCTGGATTCATTCCAATTTCTTTAACCATTGACTTGCGATAGTGCAAGCCCCATGGGTAATAGGTAGTTGGAATGATGTACTGCTTCTTATCCTTAGGATTAGTTGCGGCCTGTACAGCTGAGGCTGGAAGTGACTTTCCAAGAGCCTTAATCTGAGCTGAAACATCGGCTAGGAGTCCTGCATCTGCACGAGCGTTGGTTCGCCAACCAGCCATCCAACCGAATGCATCGTCCGGTGATCCCTGCATAATCTGAACAAAGTTATTTTGGAAATCATCAGAATTTACTTGCTGAGCCAAAACCTTATTGCCGTACTTCTTTGTGAAAGCATCGTTTACAGATTTCGCAATCTTGTCTCCGGAGGCACCCCCGCCACGAGTTGTCCATCGAATATTTCCTTTAACCTTTGTTGGGGCCTTTGTCGCAGCATTTGCTACGAGGGAGCTGCCACCAGCTAGTCCTACGCCACCGATGGCTGCGCCTAGGAGTAATGAGCGACGAGAAACCGCATTATCTTGTTCTGACATCTTCGTCCTTTTCTCTAAAGTTGGAGTTTCAACAAGCCGCGATTCGAGAGAGTTCAAGAATCTTAGACACGCAAAACCTAAGGGCAGGCGTGAGGTATTTCGAGAGAGGCACCCCTGCAATAAGCGGGAGTAAAAAACCTGAATGCTAGACTAAAAACAGTGAAGCAATTATTAGCGAAGGGGTTGAAAGCGAACCCCACAATGCTCATGTTTTTTGCGGGGCTCCTTTATTCTTCGTGGCCACTCGGATATTGGCTAAATCCTCGAGTCGATCGAGGGCTGGCAAGTGATCTCGAAGCTTCGCATCAGCCCTATAGCTGGGTCTTTATCTCTATGGATATTGCATGCGGAATTTTAGTGGGCATTGTTTCTTGGAAACTGCTCCTAATAGTAAGGAATAGCTCCAACCGTAAAAATCTTTTAGGTCTGCGGGTGGCAGTTATTGGGACAGGGGGCTTTGGCTTATTTACGGCGATAGATGCCCTCTTGCCGCTAAATTGCATTGAAGGCACACCTCACTGTGTAGTGTCTTTGGATAATTCTTACTTCGTGATTCACGGCATTTTTAGTATTGGATCAGTAACTGGTCTAACCATCAGCATTGTTGCTATTTGGCTACTGCTTCTGCTGAGAGAGGATGCCGTATTGTCATTGGCTCACTTAACTCCAGCAATGTTTTTAGTGGTTTGGCTTGGTTTTGGCGCTCTGACCCTCTACTTAGTCATGCATAACCGGTCCAGTGCCCTATCTCAGCACGTCTTCATTGGATTTTGTTGTCTCTGGTTGATTGTCTTGCCATATTTTGTCCAACTCGTTATTCGACTGCAAAATCAAGGTACGAGTGAAGTTGTAAACCCTCTAGCGTGATCTGAAACGCCATTCTTAAGGGATATGTGAGTTGAGCGGGTTAGAGTTACGGAATGGCAAGAGCAGTAGTTATCGGTGCTGGAGTAATTGGCTGCTCGATTGCTCTTGAATTAGCTAAAGATGGTCATAACGTGATCAGCGTTGATAAGGCGCAAGGTCCAGGGCAAGGCTCATCGAGCGCCTCCAGCGCGGTGGTCCGATTTAATTACTCAACCTTTGATTCAGTTGCTCTTGCGTGGGAATCATTTCATTGCTGGAGAAACTGGGCTGCACACCTTGGTAATGAACAAGATCGCTATTCAAAGATGATGGATGTTGGTGTCGTCATGCTGGACGCACCAGTAATTTCTGGTGAGAGGACTTCACAGTTATTTGGAGCTGCAGGCGTGCCTTATGAAGTGTGGGATTGGCAAAAACTGTCGGCAAATGTCAATGGAATCGATGTCGGTAAGTACTGGCCTCCAAAGGCGTTGGCAGATGATGCTTTTTGGGAAGATGCTAAAGAATCACTCGGTGCTATCTATACGCCTAACGGAGGTTATATCGATGATCCATTGCTGGCGACCCAGAATTTGGCGAATGCGGCAATTAATGAAGGGGTTGAGTTTCGATTTAACTCCAAAGTGACGGGCATTCTTCGCGAAGGAAATAAAGTAACTGGGGTTGAAGTAAATAATTCTGAAAAGATTTTCGCTGACGTTGTTATCAATGTTGGTGGACCTTGGTCGAATCAAATCAATAAACTCGCTGGTGTAGGTCAGGATTTTACAATCTCCGTTCGACCAATGCGCCAAGAAGTTCATCAAATAAATACTCCACTGAACTTACTTCCCGGACCCATTGTTGGTGATCTTGATTTAGGTACCTACATGAGATCTACGCCAACGGGTTCAACGCTTATTGGGGGTACCGAACCTGAGTGTGATGAACTTGAATGGGTCGATGATGTTGATGCAATTAATCCCAATAGAACAAAGGCGCGCTTTGACGCACAAGTAACGCGCGCCGCTCGCCGGTTTCCGGCGCTAATGATTCCCGATTCTCCTTCTGGAATTGCTGGTGTGTATGACGTTGCCTCAGACTGGACACCAATTTATGATCGAACTGAGTTAGATGGGTTCTATGTAGCTATTGGGACTAGCGGCAATCAATTCAAGAACGCCCCTATGGTCGGAAAGCTCATGGCGCAATTGATTGATAAAGTCAGTGGCGGGCGCGACCACGATGTCGATCCCGTGCGGGTGCGCTGCGGACATACCGGAAATGAAATTAATATGGCCGCCTTCTCGCGCAAACGCGCAATTAACCCCGACAGCACGGGAACGGTGATGGGCTGAAGTTCCAGTAAATCGGAAGCGCCCAATGGATACCCACCGCGCATGTTGGCTAAGAATTCCAGCAGCCTTTTCTAACCTCGCTATCTAAGGAATCCAGTTCGCTGGGGAGAAACGGGGTTTTATCGAATGAAAATCGGAATCGTTGGTGCTGGCTTTGCTGGCCTTTCATCAGCCAAAGTCCTAACGGAGTTTGGACACGACGTACATGTTTTTGAAAAAGACAGTGAGGTTGGTGGCGTTTGGACAACCTCTCGTCGCTATCCAGGACTTGGCACACAAAACGTTCGCAGCACATATGCCTTAAGTGATTACCCATATCCAAAGGGAACGCCTGAATGGCCAAGTGGTGAACAAGTTCAGAAATACATGGAAGGTTATGCCAAGAAATTCAACATCTTAAATAAGATTTCTTTCAATACGGAAGTCACTATCGCTAAGCAAAATGGTGATGGCACTTGGTCAGTAGAAACAACAGCTAATGGAAAGAAGGAGACGCATACTTTCGATTTCTTTATTGTTGCCAATGGTATTTTCTCTGATCCATTCGTTCCAGAGTGGAAAGGTGCAGATGCCTTCAAAGCTGCCGGCGGTAAAATACTTCATACCGTTGATTTCCATAATGTAGAAGATGTCCGTGGCAAGAATGCAGTCTTCATTGGATATGGAAAGTCTTCATGTGATGCTGCAAATGCGACCGTTGGAATCGCCAAAAAGACGACGGTTATTGCGCGTCACTTGATATGGAAGGTCCCAAAGCGTCTCAACAATGTTCTCAACTACAAGATGCTCCTACTTACCCGTATGGGCGAGGCGCTATTTCCTTACATCGAGTTAAAGGGCGCAGAAGCCTTCTTGCATGGAAAAGGCAAGAAAGTAAGCGCTGGAATGCTTGGCAGCGTTCAAGGTGTTATTGAAAAGCAGTTCAAACTAGAAAAATTAGGTTTGCATCCAAAGACGGGCTTAGACACAATTGTTCGAAGCACGGTCTCACTTGCAACCGATGGTTTCTTCAAAAATATTAAAGAGGGAAAACTCTCAGTTATTCGCGATACGGAAATTGTGAGCATGTCAGCTGGGAAAGTGACCCTTTCAAACGGTCAGACCATCGATGCCGACTATGTCATCTGCGGAACGGGCTTCCACCAACGGGTGCCATTCCTTGAAGATTCAGTCATGAAAGCGATTACCGATGAGCGCGGGAACTTCCGCCTTTATCGTCAACTCATCCCATTAGATGTGAAGAACATTGCTTTCAACGGCTACAACTCATCATTCTTCTCCCAGTTGAATGCTGAAATGGGTGCAGTCTGGATTGCGGCCTACATTGCCAAAGCGATTAACCTGCCATCTAAGGCCGAAATGCTTGCCCATATTGACAAGCGTTTAGCGTGGATGGAAAAGCGCACTGAGAATAAGCATGCACGCGGAACTAACATTATTCCGTTCTCAGTGCACAATATTGATGAACTACTCATTGATCTAGATTTACAGATCCCTGCGCCAGTTCGATTCAACCAATGGTTGCTACCGATTAATCCGAAGAGTTATGCCAATATCGGTTCACAACTTCGCAAACGAATGGCTAAATCCGGTAAATAAATTAATGTAGAAAAGCCCTGGCCACGTGGTCAGGGCTTTTCTTTTACAATTTTATGCCTCTAGAAGTGGAATTGCAGGTGTCGCTTGCTCTGGTCCCATTGCAGAGTAACCACCATCGGCTGCCCAATCGGCGCCAGTAACTACCGATGCCTTATCGCTTGCAAGAAAAGAGATTACGTTTGCAACTTCTTCTGGATCTCCAACGCGCCCAGTCAAATGAAAAGGCGCAGCAACGCGATCAGTCTTTTTACGATCACCCTTTGAGAGCATGTCCATGATTGCAGACCAAGTCCAACCGGGTGAAACTGAGTTCACTCTGATTTTATCGCCCGCATAATCCATTGCCATATTGCGAGTGAGTTGAACTAGTGCAGCTTTACTCACTGGATAAATCCACCGACCTGTTTGGGCAACACTGGAAGAGATACTTGTTAAGTTGATAATAGATCCGCCGCCTTGTTTCTTCATATGTGGTCTAACTGCAGCGCCTAACATCGCGGCACTTGAAATATTGACGTTTAATGTATTAGTCCATTGCGCGCGCGTGCTATCGGCGCCTGCGTCATCATATGAACAGGCAAGGTTGACGAGAATATCTATCCGTCCCCACGCCTTAATTGCGGTCTCGATCATCGTTGCAATTGCTGCGTCATCAGTGATGTCGCCATGAAAAAATATCGCATTTGGGCCACAAGCTTGTGCAGCAGCAGCGCCGCTTTCGGAATTGATTTCAACAATCATAACTTTAGCGCCATCGGCAATGAGGGTTTTTGCCACTGCGGTTCCGAATAACGTTCCACCGCCAGTAACTATTGCAGTCTTACCCTTTAATAACTCAGAACTCATATCTCTCCCTAAAATCCATTAAGAGAGCCACTCTATGCCGAAAAAACCAATATTTTTGTCCTGCTCACGCACAGGCTATCCGCAGAACGCAAACAATAAGCTCAAATCTATTGACACTGCCTAGGAGTAAAAGGAACATTCTCACATGGTGGCGACGGCAGAACTTCTGAAAGAGCACAATCTCTTTAGGACCACCCATCTAGATGAGGCGCGAAGTGAAGTAGCCCGCGTTTTTTGTCCGCATGCATTAACAACAACCAATAGCCACGACGAACTCAATACAGTACATAACCGAATTACTTTGGGTGATGTTACTTTGAACTATCTCGACTATGGCGCCGAAGTACGAATCACTCCTGGTGAGTTGAATTCTTTTTATCTGATTCAAATTCCCCTTGAAGGCAGTGCGGACATTACGTGTGGCAAAGAAATGATTCTTTCAGATGTGAACACTGCATCGATTCCGAACCCACTTGAAAAACTAGACATGGTTTGGCATGCGGGTAACCCCCAGTTAATGGTCTATATAAATCGGACCACTCTCGAGGAGCGCTTGGAGGATTTAATCGGTCGTGAAATACATGTTCCTGTCCGATTCGATTTAGGAATGGATCTAACTACTCAAAAGGCAAAAAGCTGGCGCAGCTTGATTGACACTCTTGTCACTGATGTTGATCGCGGTGGGCTAACTATGCATGCTGGGATACGAGATCAATTTCAAGATTTAATTATTACTGGGCTTTTGTTGTCCCAACGACATAATTACAGCGAATCCATTGGAACAAATATTGAACCCGCGGCTCCCCGTTCGGTACGTCTAGCGATGGCGGCATGTGAAGCAAATCCGCAGGAACCGCTTACCGTTACCGATATGGCCCGATATGCCGGCGTGAGCATTCGCTCATTACAAGATGGTTTTAAGAACTACGTTGGCATGAGCCCAACTGATTATTTGCGCAATGTCCGCCTTAATAGGGTTAGGGAGGAGTTGTTAGGTGGACGTGGCCTTGATACCTCAATCGCGGATATCGCTTTTTCTTGGGGATTTACGCACCTTGGCCGCTTTGCAAAGATTTATAACGAACGATTTGGCGAACTTCCATCACAAACTAATCGAAAGTAGTTGAATTCAGCGAATATCAGATTATTTCTTAGCGGTATTGAGAACATAATTTAATGCCGGCCCAGCTAACTTATCGTGTATCTTAAAAAAACTTTCAGTTGCTTCATATCCAGCCCAATTCTTAGGTAAAAACTCTCCCGGTAGACCTGGATCAAAATAAGGTGCATGTCGCCAGTTCGTTAAAATCGTCGTGTAGTCTCGGAAAGCTCGACCGGAATCGATGACATTAGTTTTACCGGCCCAGTGCTTAATAACAGGTTTAGCCGTATTACTAAAAGAGCGGTAAACCTCTTGAATGCCATCGAGATCCCACCAACTCTGAACTGCCGAGGTGGTTGGAGTGAAAGCGATGTGCTCAGCCGAGAAAATGTTCATGTACTTCTCGACTTTAAGTGTCTTAGCAAGTGAAATAGCGTCAGTAGTCAATTGTCTAGGCGCAATCCAAAGCCCACCGCTCACTTGCGCAAATCCGATACGCGTTAAGCGAGAGCGAAGTTGGTAACGCACCGATCGCATTTTTTCAGGAATAGAAAATGCAACCAGGATCCATCCTTCATTTGTAGGGGAGTCGCGACGTTGAAGCACGCGAGAATCGCCTTGGTCGAAAGATTTACGCATTTCTGGACTGATGGCATATCCAATAACACCATTTTGCTTCTTCGAAATTAAAATTCCGCGGCGTTTGAAACGCGCCAACGCGCTTCGAGCAGCATCCTCGGCAACATCCAACTCTGTACAAAGCTGGACGATTGTATTTGCTGAAAACCAACCGCCATGGGAACGACTGTAAGCGGCGTAAATGGTAATAATGAGGGATTGAGGGCGAGCCGACCTGTCTACTAAATCTCTGGCCTCGCCGCTAAAGATGCTATCCACGGCCAAATGCTAGTGTGCGGGAGTGTAAAAGCAAGGCTTTCGGAGAATTTAATTCCACATACTCGATA
>CAILBF010000208.1 GCA_903832395.1 uncultured Actinomycetes bacterium
ATTTTAGGTTTACCTAATTTGAAAGTCTCTGCCACATGCGTACGTGTTCCAGTAATTACTACACATTCACTCACCGTGCATGCAGTTTTTGCTAAAGAGCCTTCTCGTAAAGGGGCGCAAGATATTTTAGAAAAGGCCGCGGGAGTGAAGTTAGTCGATGATCCAGCAAATCATAAGTTTCCAACACCTGCCGATGTAGTTGGAACGGATCCAACGTGGGTAGGACGCGTGCGCAAAAGCATCGATAATCCAATGGCCTTAGACATGTTCGTGTGCGGGGATAATTTACGCAAAGGAGCGGCGTTAAATACCGCTCAAATCGCCGAGCTTCTCGCGATAGAGTTCACATCATGAGTATCAAAGAGACCCTACGTAGCAACTTAACTGAAGCGATTCGAAGCCGTGATGAAATCACTTCCAGCACAATTCGAATGGTTCTAACTGCAATCACTAATGAAGAGGTTTCGGGCAAAGAGGCACGGGTTCTGAGTGATGATGAAGTAATCACCGTCCTCTCACGTGAGGCTAAAAAGCGTCGCGAAGCATCAGAGGCGTTTGAAGCCGCTGGTCGTGCCGACAAAGCCGCACTTGAAAAGGCTGAGGGCGAAGTTATTGCTAAATACTTACCGGCTCAATTGAGCGCCGATGATATTAAGAAGATGATTGCCGATGCCATTGCATCAACTGGTGCTGTCGGGCCAGGGGATATGGGCAAAGTTATGGGCGCAGTTAAGGGATTAATTGCGGGCAAGGCCGATGGTTCTGTCGTTTCAATCCTAGTGAAAGAAGCGTTAAATAAATGAAATTCGAATACGCAACTGTTCCATTACTCTCTCATGCAACTAAGCAGATCCTTGATACATGGGGTTCAGATGGTTGGGAACTTGTACAAGTTATTCCAGCACCAGGAACTGGCGAACAATTAGTTGCGTACATGAAACGAGAGATTAAATGAATGCAGTAGATGTACGCGCAAAACTGATAGAACTTGGTCTTGAACTTCCAGTGGCGGCACTGCCAATTGCAGCTTACGTTCCAGCAATCCGAACCGGAAATATTGTTTTTACTGCCGGACAATTACCGCTAGTAAATGGCACTATGGCTGGCGTTGGCAAAGTTGATGGAGAAATCACACCCGAGCGCGCAAAAGAGTTAGCTCAGATTTGTGCACTCAATGCACTAGCAGCAGTAGCAACGGTTGCCGATGTAAATAAGATTACAAAGATCGTTCGTGTTGTTGGCTACGTTAATGGTGTGCCTGGCTATTTAAATGCACCTGTTGTCGTAAATGGCGCCAGTGAACTGTTTTTAGCTATTTGGGGCGATGGTGCAAAACATGCGCGAAGTGCCGTTGGAATCGCTGAATTGCCACTGAACTCACCAGTTGAAATCGAACTAACTGTAGAAATTACAGACTAAAAGAACTTATAAAGGAAGTAACTATTTACCGCGCTTTGATAAGCGGTCATAGTCAGTAATAAGCACTGCACGTCCATCTAA
>CAILBF010000209.1 GCA_903832395.1 uncultured Actinomycetes bacterium
CTGGACATATGAACGTCCTACTTGCTGAAGCAAATGTTCCTTACGATCAACTAGAGGAAATGGATGAGATTAATCCAACCTTTAGCCAGACCGATGTAGCAATTGTTATTGGTGCAAACGATGTTGTTAATCCAGCGGCAGAAAATACTCCAGGATGTCCAATCTACGGAATGCCGATTCTGCAAGTTGCTAACGCAGCAAATGTAATTTTCTTGAAGCGTTCAATGCGACCAGGTTTTGCTGGAATTGAAAACGAGCTTTTGTATGATCCAAAGACCATGCTCTTGTTCGGCGATGCAAAGGCCTCGCTCACCAAGGTTGTATCGGCGCTAAAGGCTCTCTAGTCCTCGGATTCAACAGTTACGGCTACGTATGCGTAGCTCGAAAGCCATGACAAAAAGCGGCTAAAGGAGACTGTGTAGTTATCTTTTCAGTCGACGTAGCCGGCTTTTGGGCTTGGCGCGCAGGTTGCATGTAGTTGAATGTTCAACTACCCTTGGTTCTGACTAAGGAGAGTTCAGATGCCTGCTGTAACCGTTCCCGATATAACCGTTCTTCCACGCGTGAAGGAAGTTCCTGGTGCGCGTGCGCGCGTCATCAAGAGCGTTACAACTGCTCCGCAAGGTTACGAGGGTGAAGGCTTTCCAGTTCGCCGCACATTTGCTGGAATCGATATGGCCGACCTCGATCCATTCATCATGATGGATCAAATGGGTGAAGTTGAGTACGCGCCGGGCGAACCAAAGGGAACCCCATGGCATCCACATCGCGGCTTTGAAACCGTTACTTACATTATTGATGGAATTTTCGATCACCAAGATAACAATGGTGGTGGCGGAACGATTTCAAATGGCGATACGCAATGGATGACAGCGGGGGCTGGAATTTTGCACATTGAAACTCCCCCAGAGCATTTAGTGATGTCCGGTGGTTTATTTCACGGTTTCCAATTATGGGTTAACTTACCTGCAGCTAAAAAATGGTCGCCTCCGGCATACCAAGATGTAAGAGCTAAAGATGTTGCGCTTTTATCTTCCGCCGATGGTGGCGCACTGATTCGTGTTATTGCCGGTGAAGTTGATGGCCACTCTGGTCCGGGAACTACACAGACTCCGATTACTTTGATACACGCAACCGTTGCCGCTGGCGCTGAACTTCGACTTCCATGGCGCAAGGATTACAACGCATTGGTTTATGTTGCTGCAGGTTTTGGTTACGTCGGGGATGAACATCGTCCAGTTCGCACTGGACAATCAACGGTCTTTGGTGACGGCGACACAATCGTTGTACGCGCTGCCGATCAACAAGAAACGCGTTCACCTTCATTGGAGTTATTTATCTTGGGCGGGGCACCAATTAAAGAGCCCGTTGCATGGATGGGTCCCTTTGTTATGAACACTAAGCGCGAAGTTCTTCAAGCATTTGAAGACTTCCAAAAGGGTTTGCTGGGCACAATTCCAGCTATTTATAAAGATGATGCGAAAAAGCCATTGAACCGCAGTGGCGATGGCTCCAAGTTAGGTTCACCAGTCAAGGCCGACGAAGTTCTTAACGTGCACGGCGCCCCGACCGACATGCAAGAGGGCTAACTAGAAGCTTTCGCGTCTGAAGCGTTGAAGCTTCACTCCTGCATCGTCGATACCAAAAGCCTCAAACCCAGGATCTCCTCACGCAGGCGTTTCAGCTTCAATCTGCGCATCGTCGAATTGCTTCACTCCTGCATCGTCGATACCAAAAGCCTCAAACCCAGGATCTCCTCACGCAGGTGTTTCAGCTTCAATCTGTGCACCGTTGAATTGCTTCACTTCTGCATCGTCGATACCAAAAGCCTCAAACCCTGTTAATAACTTTTGATAATTGTCAGCGGCGTAATCCAGAGTCCTACCTATGACAATCGCCGAGGTCCACAACGCGGGTTACGCACTGCTCAGTGCTGATGCCTCTAATGGCGATGAGTTCGGCACTAATGAAGAGAACCTTGCAGCCCGAGTCGTTTCCTTGCTGGCGGCATTCCCAGGAATTAAAACACTCAGCGCGCTGGTGGCAATCGATCCAGGTGACTTAAATCCAAGTGCTCGCATTGATTATCTAAGTGCCCTTGAGCGTCAAAGCGCTTGGTTACAAGCACTTATGCAGCGAGCGATAGTTGCCGTTGCTGGCAACGACCCCTCAGCTGCGGAGAACACATGGGATGGAGTCGATGAGGCTGAACGTGAAGAAGTTGCATCGGCATTGCGCTTATCGGGTAGCACGGCACAGATGCGTATCGATGTCGCTCGCACATTGGTTAATTATTTACCTAATACGTGTGCTGCACTCGCAATGGGAGAGATTTCGTCATCTCATGCCACAGTAATTGCCAAAGAAAGTGCAGCAGCAATCCGTGATGGAATTAGTGAGTTTGCAATATATCAAATTGAAGAAAAGGCGCTTGCGCATGCTGAGTTTCATACTCCTGGTCAAGTTGCCAACAAGGTACGAACAACAATTGCTCAACTTGCCCCAGCCGAATTCGAAGCCGTTGTCGACCGTGCGCGTGAGACACGACGGGTTAGCTGTTACAACGATGCCGACGGAATGGCTACGGTTGTTGCAATCTTGCCGGCACAAGATGCCCAAACGGTTATGAAATCTATTGAGGCCTATATTTTGAGGATGAACGAGATCGACGAGAAGAAACGGAATGCATATTCCGCTAACTTTTCGACTGA
>CAILBF010000210.1 GCA_903832395.1 uncultured Actinomycetes bacterium
GCAAGCAAGAAAATCATTCTTACTTGTGTCAAAGGAAAGCTCACTAAGAAAGTGATTGCTGTTAAGCCGGCTTGCCCAAAGGGTTACAAAAAGAAGTAGAACTTAAAGTAATTCCCTATTTCGGCTGATGCCAATGATTATTTGGTGATTGGCGGCTATAGTCATACCAAGCGATACCCTTCTAAGGGTGTTAAATCTACGGAGAGGCAGATTTTAATGCGCAAACTAATCACCTTTGGCTTACTGGGCTTTGCACTTTTATCTAACTCAGTATTTGATATTTCGGCTCAAGCAGCTTCAGCGATTCAGATCAATTTTGTTATGACAGATCTTCTAACTGGGAAAAATACAGGCTCAGGTACGCAGATCCGCATAGACTCAGTCAATCGCGATGATCAACAAAGTGCTTCGACGGATTCGGAGGGTGTCGCTAGATTCTCGATTAAACCTGAGCAATACATTTTGGATTCAATGTGTGCTACCTGCGATCAGTATCATCAAGGTGTCGAATACCTGATAATTCCAGCAAGCGATGGAACAGTAAAAATACTCTCGGCCGCGGATGAACCAGTTGTTCAGGATTCTAAAGGAAATTGGATTATCTATCCTTCACGACCTCGATCATCTGTAGCAAATGATCCATGGCAACTTTTGACAAACCAACCAAATTTTGGCGGAGTTCAGTTAATGTTTTTGCTCACCAATGGAAACGTTCTTGCGCAATCACGTTGTGGAGAAAACAAGGATTGCTGGGGGATACTCTCTCCGGATATTAATGGGAACTACGCCACGGGAACTTGGAGAAAAGTTGCAAGCCCGACAAACTACAATCCAGTAACGTTCAATGGCGCCGTCTTGCATAGTGGAAACGTTTTAGTGGTAGGTGGTGAACAAAACTATTCAGATACGGGTGCCTCATCTGAAAATACGAATATGAGCGAGCTTTTTAATGTCACCACAGAAAAGTGGACAGAAATTCCACCTCCTGCTGAAGGCAAAGGAGACTGGGCCGAAATCGGATCTCCGCCATTTATCGAACTCGCTGATGGACGGGTGATGATTAGTTTCTTCGGTTCAAATGGGCAGAGCACACACAATGAATCGATGATCTTCGATGAAAAGACATTGTCTTGGACTCAAGCAGGCCTGAATAAAGTAGGCCGAAACACTGAAGCAGGATTTACTCTTCTTCAAAATAATAAGATTCTCACCGTTAACACAAGTGGTAATAATGGGCATCTGACATCGGCTGAAATTTATGATCCTGCTACTGATAGCTGGTCGTCTGCGGGGCACACTCCAACTTCACTTGAAGACTCTGAAATTGGCCCGGCGTTAACTCTTCCAAACGGAAAAGTTTTGGCTACTGGAGTTACAGGCAATCATGCGCTCTATGATCCAATAAGCAACTCTTGGAGTGCCGTCCCATCTTGGCCCAAATTGAAAAATGGATTGCAACTAGCAGCGGATGACAATGACGCCGTAATTCTCCCAAATGGAAATGTTTTAACGATCACGGCTACGTTTCCTCGAGACACTAACAATGCGACATCCATGGCGCCTGCTAAATATGTTGAATATGACTGGGCGAGCAACACTTGGCTATGGAGGCCCGACGACTTGGTTAGTTCTTCAACTAGCCAATGTCCAAATGGAACATTTATGCTCCCTTTACCAAATGGGCAGATTCTCGTTTCAAATAATGGGAAGATGGAGTTATTCACGAGCGCAGAATCATCAAATCCAGCGTGGCGCCCCATAGTTGATAAATTATCCTCAAACTCCATTTCACCTGGAAGTACTTTTTCAGTAAGTGGTAAACAACTTTCTGGATTAACACAAGGTCAACAATGGGGAGATGAATGGGAAGCAGCCACTAACTATCCTCTTGTCCGAGTCGTGAATAATTCCACTCATCATGTCTTTTATGCTACAACTTCGGGATTTAGTAGCACTTCCATAGCGCCATTAGCTCCTTCTGCATTTGATGTGACGATTGGATCTGATTTCGAAAATGGTCCATCACAGTTATATGTAGTTGCAAATGGGATTGCTTCATTGCCAATTGATGTGACGATTTCTGGGGGATCTAACAAAATTGCAGAGGAGAAAGCGGCAGCCGATAAAGCCGCAGCCGATAAAGCCGCAGCCGATAAGGCCGCAGCCGATAAGGCCGCAGCCGATAAGGCCGCAGCCGATAAAGCAGCAACCGATTTACTTGCTCAACAAAAAGCGGTCGCAAGCAAGAAAATCATTCTTACTTGTGTCAAAGGAAAGCTCACTAAGAAAGTGATTGCTGTTAAGCCGGCTTGCCCAAAGGGTTACAAA
>CAILBF010000211.1 GCA_903832395.1 uncultured Actinomycetes bacterium
CCACTTGCAGTTATTGCCCTGACTAGCGCCAAAGATCTCCCGGCCTTTTGGATGTGGCAAGGTGGTGAAATTATTTATCACATCGCAATCTGGCAACACCTTGCCCTAGTTACAAAGGCGCACTTCGGCCTGCCCGCCGGGGGCTATGCCATACTGACGCTTCTGCGTATCGCCACAACCTTGTACTTCATCGGGATACTGGGAAAACGGGCCTTACAGGCCCGAAATCCACAAGGCTCCATCGCCGATTTACTCTTTGAGGCCTCCAAGCCCTACCCTTAACCCTCTTGAACCGGCAATTATTGTCAGTACAGGAAAGCACTAACCCTCCTGTCACGGAAATACCGTGGCCGTCTTAGTCCAGAGGAGGTCGGGTTAACGCATGCGTCACTACGAACTTATGGTCATTCTTGATCCAGAACTTGAAGAACGTACAGTCACTCCAAGCCTTGAAACATACTTAAAGATTATTAAAGATAGCGGTGGAACCGTCAACAAGCTCGACTTGTGGGGCCGTCGCCGTATGTCTTTCGAAATCATGAAAAAAGGCGAAGGTATCTACGCAGTTATCGATATGAACTGCGAACCAGCTGCAATCAAAGAGTTAGATCGTCAACTCAATTTGAATGAAGCGATTCTGCGCACCAAAGTTATACGCCCAGAAAAATAAGCACGGACTCCACGAGTAGAGAGATGAGGAAATAAAATGGCAGCAGGAGATACAACAATCACAATGATTGGCAACTTAGTTGACGATCCGGAGCTACGTTTCACACCGTCAGGTGCGGCCGTTGCAAAGTTTCGTGTTGCGTCAACACCTCGCTATTTAGATAAGCAAACTAATGAGTGGAAAGATGGCGAGAGTCTTTTTCTACAGTGTCAGATCTGGCGTCAAGCAGCTGAAAATGTTGCAGAGTCACTGACTAAAGGAATGCGCGTCATCCTTTCTGGTCGATTGAAGCAACGTTCTTACGAAACTAAAGAGGGCGAAAAGCGCACAGTCTTTGAGGTAGAAGTAGATGAAGTCGGTCCATCACTACGTAACGCAACAGCTAAGGTCACAAAGACTCAGCGCGCTGCCGGTACAAGTGGCGGATTCTCAGCACCAGCTGCGAGCGAATCATTTACCGAAGATCCATGGGCTGCAGCATCGTCAACACCAGCAGCTGGCGGTGGTTGGGGAACCTCAACAACCGACGAGCCTCCGTTTTAAATCAACCTATCCATCCATTCCTAGCTTTAAAAACTAGGGCCCGAAAAGGAGCACCACAATGGGAGCAAGAAATAATAAGGCTCTACGCGAGCCAAAGAATAAGGGCGCAAAAGCCGCTGCCCTGAACAAAAAGTTTAAAAAGAAGCCTTGCAGCTTCTGTCAGCAGAAGGTCACCTATATCGATTACAAAGATATCGCGACCCTTCGCAAGTACATCTCTGACCGCGGCAAAATCCGCGCTCGCCGCGTTACTGGTGCATGCACTCAGCACCAACGCTCGATCGCAACTGCAGTCAAGAACAGCCGTGAAGTAGCGTTACTTCCTTACACATCTTCAGCGAAATAAGGGGGAATCATTTATGAAACTCATCCTTACTCGTGAAGTTGCAGGCCTCGGCGCTGCAGGCGATGTTGTAACTGTTAAAGATGGCTTTGCTCGCAACTTCCTGTTGCCTGGCGGTAATGCAATCGCTTGGTCACTTGGTGGCGAAAAGCAGATTCAGAGCATTCGCCGCGCGCGTTCTGCTCGTGAAGTCCGCGATATCGACCACGCGAAAGTGATCAAGGCAAAGATTGAGTCGGCAACAATTATCGCAAAGGTAAAGGTTGGCGCTAAAGGTGTTCTCTTCGGTTCAGTAACCGATAAGGACATCGCAACTGCCATTAAAGCTGCAGTTGGTTTGGATATCGATCGCCACGCGATCAAGACTCCTGGCCACATCAAGAAGGTCGGAGGCCACACGGTCAAGATCTCACTTGGTCACAACATTGTTGCAACTGCAACAGTTAACGTTGCCGCTGAATAAGTCAGACTTAAAGGGGCCCGTCGCTTATGCGGCGGGCTTTTTTATTTCTCGGTAACGTGTACCAATGCTTGTGTGAAGTAATCGCTTGTAAATTCACTACGCGCTAAATCGTATTTAGACATTCCCCACTCCCAAAAATCAAAATCAAGATCTGAAATCGAATTTTGAATAGAGGCCCACAAGGTCCAGCCATACTTTGCCATCAACGCCCAAAGCCACGCACGAGCAACTTTTTCAGGTCGGTGTCCTCCGTAGTAAGCGCTAACCAACTCTTCTAGCGCATCCAGCGGCAAAAAGGCCTCTGCCCAAACATTGCCAATCTCAAAGCAGGCATCGTTATTTCCGGCATATTCATAATCGATTAACCAAATCTTTTCGCCATCATCGATGAAGTTACCCGGTAATAAATCATTGTTGCAGGGCACTAAACCTTCAAATAAAACCGCCATCGCAGCTTTAATATCGGCGACTTGAGGCGCAAAATCAACATAACCATCGGGCAATCTAAACCCCTGCTCTTTGACGATACTTTGGTAGTTCCTTTGAGTAGTAAACATATTGAACTCATGGTCAAAGGCGTCGAGTGCGTGCAACCCCCGCAGACTCTTGGCAATTCGGCCTAAATTAGCACCGACATCATCGGCGCCATACGTCTTGCCCTTGATGTATGAGATCAGTAATAAACCTTCACCGGGGAGATAATCTAAAACTTCAGCGCCGACTTTGCCGTTGCCGGCGATCGTTGAGTTTATGTACTCAGAGCCTCGGTCGATGGATAAAAGAGAGGACGAGTTACTGGAAACTCGCGCAACATACTTATCCTCTACCGTTTGAATCAAGAAGTTTCGATTAGTTAAGCCACCAGATAGTTCTGTAATAGATGTTCGAGAGTGTAAGCGCTCGACTTTATTAAACAGTTGTGCAAACTCACGCTCTAGTGCACTGGCATCGCTCACCCGTTCAGGATACATTTCATACGTGTCCATGTCAGCAGTCCCCAGCCGTGCAAAAATCGTCATTATCGGCGGTGGAGTTGGCGGGACGTCAGTTGCATATCATTTGGCCGAACTCGGCGAGAAAGATGTCATTCTTGTAGATCGAAATGAATTAACGAGTGGATCTACTTTTCACAGCGCCGGCTTAGTAGGCCAATTGCGCGCAGATCCAACACTGACGTTAATGAACATGCACTCAGTGGATCTCTATAGGAAGCTACAAGCAACTGATACTCCACCTAGTTGGCGTGAATGCGGCAGTATTAAATTGGCATCGACTCCTGAGCGTATGCAAGAGATTCGCCGGCAGATTGGTTGGGCCAAGAGTTTTGGCCTTGATTTGCATGAGATTTCCCCCCAAGAGGCACAAAATCTATTCCCACTCATTGATTTAGATGGAGTGGTTGGTGCCTGCTACATGGCATCAGATGGCCAAGTAGACCCATCACAGCTTGCGATGGCCCTTGCCGCGGGCGCTCGCAAAAACGGTGTGCAGATATTTACACACACCCGCGTGCTGGAGATTAAAACAACCAATGGTCGAGTCAGCAGTGTTCTCACCGATAAAGGTGAAATCGAATGCGAGATCGTTGTTAACTGTGGCGGAATGTACGCCCCACAAATCGGGCGCATGGTCGACGTTCGTATTCCTATCGTTCCAATGAGTCACCAGTATTTAATTACCGATAACTTCTTGGCACCGGACGCAGCTTTCCTGCCATCTCTTCGTGATCCCGATAATTTAATTTATTTCCGCCAAGAGGTTTCGGGTTTACTCATGGGCGGATATGAGCGAAGTTCAAAGGCTTGGTCGGCCGATTACAACAATATCGATGACATCCCAGCCGACTTTAACTCGATGCTTTTACCCGATGACTGGGATCGTTTCTATGACATCGCCGAAGCTTCACAAAAACGCGTACCAAAAATAGCAGAAGTTGGAATTAAAAACTTTATTAACGGCCCCGAAGGCTTCACGCCAGATAATGAGTTCTGCTTAGGTGAAACATCGGTTGGTGGCTTCTATGTAGCTGCCGGGTTCTGCGCTCACGGTATCGCTGGCGCTGGCGGAATTGGCAAAGTAGTTGCCGAATGGATCGTTGCCGGCGAACCTACGATGGATTTGTGGCATATGGATATCAAACGCTTCGGTGCATCCTATGAATCCCCCGACTTTACTTTGCAGCGCATCACCGAAAATTATGAAGAGTATTACGACATTCACTATCCAGGTGAAGAGCGCAAAAGTGCACGACCAAAATTCACGTCTCCCGTTTATGAGTGGCACAAAGCTAACGGCGCAGTATTTGGAGAAAAAGCCTCATGGGAACGCGTTAATTACTACGCCAGCAATAAAGGCAATGAGGCACTGCGCCCTAAAGGTTGGCTCGGAAAGCATTGGTCATCGGCTGTGCAGGTCGAGCACTTAGCAACCCGTACTGCAGCTGGTTTATTTGATGAATCCAGCTTTGCCAAAGCGCGCATCAGTGGAGAAAAAGCTGGCGAATTTCTTAACTACGTCTGCGCAAATAACGTGGTTAAAGGCGTCGGCAAAACTGTTTATACCCAAGCCTTGAATAGCCAAGGTGGAATCGAATCCGATTACACCATCACACAAACTGGTGAAAACGAATTCATGATTGTCACTGGTACGGCATTTGCAACACATGACTTTGGTTGGCTAGAAAAGATGCGTCGCGAATTCAACTTTGAAGGCGTCGCAATTGCAAACATAACTCAAGAACTTATTTGTTTTGGAGTGATGGGACCTAATTCGCGAGCAATTCTGCAATCGATGACGAACTTTGATTTAGATCACACATCCTTCCCATTTATGAGTTCACAAGAGATCACACTCGGCGGAACAAAAGTTCGCGCCACTCGAATTACTTATGTTGGCGAATTAGGGTGGGAGATTTACGCACCAGTTACCGAAGGCCTTTCGCTATGGGAAAAGATTATTGCCGCCGGAAAAGATTTAGGTTTAATTGCCTGCGGCTATCGCGCGATCGAATCACTTCGGATTGAAAAGGGTTATCGGGCTTGGGCCGGCGAAATAAATACGGAAACCAATCCATTTGAAGCGGGACTTGGTTTTGCGGTTTCGCTAAAGAAGGAAAATTTCCACGGCAAAACCGCGGTCTTAAAAGCTAAAGAAAACCAAGGGCGCAAACTCGTTGCCATCACTTTCGAAGATATTACGTCGGTGCCGTTTGGTTCAGAGCCAATCCGCATTAACAATGAAATAGTGGGACGCATTAAATCTGGGGGGCAGGGCTACACAATTGGAAAGGCAATTGCTTTCGCCTATCTACCAATTGAGCACAGTGCCCCAGGGGTTGCCGTTGACGTCGAACTCTTTGGAAGCTGGTCCAGCGGTGTAATTGCCGAAGAGCCACTCTTTGATCCAACAAACTCAAGAATCCGTAGCTAATCTCATAATTTAAGATTTACCAAAAAACTTTCATCCACAGCTCTGTGTGTACAAATATCGCCTCTGACCAGCACTTCCTCACGCTCTGAGAGGTAGCCCACGCAACTTACCCACAGGCCATCCACCGCTCCGTACACAGAAAACCGAGCTTATCCACCTTCTTATCCACACCTTATCCCCAGCACAGAAAAGAGTTTCTCGCGTCAGTGAGGGGTTCGCGCCTAAGTTACGCCTAGGCAATCAAGTCTGTCAGTGACACATGGGAGGTTATACGCGTGAGCATCGCCGAACTTCCCAGCAATAGATCATCTCGCGATGTCAATCTTTCATCCGTTGGTGCCGAGTTCGAACGCACACCACCACAGGATTTAATTGCAGAGCAATCTGTTCTCGGTGGAATGTTGTTATCGAAAGATGCAATCGCCGATGTCATCGAAATTATTCGCGATCGAGATTTTTATCGTCCAGCTCACGAATTAATTTATGACGCAATCATTGATTTGTATGGTCGCGGAGAACCCGCAGATGCAGTCACGGTCTCTGCCGAGCTTTCAAAGCGCGGCGACATTGCACGCGCAGGTGGTGCACCATATCTACACACTTTAATCTCATCGGTACCAACTGCAGCTAATGCCGGGTACTACGCAAAGATTGTTCGCGAACATGCAATCATGCGTCGCTTAGTTGAAGCGGGAACAAAGATCGTTCAACTCGGATATACATCTGAAGGTGAAGTCGATGACATGGTCGACCAAGCACAGGCCGAAGTTTATGCAGTTACTGAGCGCAG
>CAILBF010000212.1 GCA_903832395.1 uncultured Actinomycetes bacterium
AATCCATGTGGTGAGTGCCAATCTTGTAAAGATTTAGTTGCGAATGGTCCGGGGTCTTTAGATGTTATTGAACTGGATGCTGCGACGCACGGCTTAGTCGATGATGCGCGCGATCTGCGCGATAAGGCTTTCTTTGCACCAGTGCAAGGGCGATACAAAATCTATATTATTGATGAGGCGCATCAACTCGGACCCGGTGCTGCAAATGCACTATTGAAAGTTGTGGAAGAGCCACCTCCCCACGTTATTTTTATCTTTGCAACGACCGAGCCAGATAAATTAATTGCAACTATCCGCTCGCGCACACACCACTATCCATTCCGTTTAGTTCCACCTGGAATCTTGGCAGCCCATTTAGAAAAGATTTGTAACCTCGAGGGTGTAAGCGTTGCTAAAGGCGTAATCCCATTAGTTGTTCGCGCATCAGGTGGTTCAGTTCGAGATGCGTTATCTGTACTTGGCCAACTACTTGCTGGTGCTGGAACCGATGGCGTTAGTTATGACATTGCTATTCAATTACTTGGCTTCACCGATGGCGCGCTACTAGACGATGCCATTGATGCAATTGCAGCCCATGACGGTGCGACACTTTTTAGAACGATCGATCGTGTTATCGAATCGGGCCATGATCCCCGTCGATTTACGGGCGATTTATTAGAGCGAATCCGCGACTTAATGATTGTCGATGCCCTCAAAGATTCAACGAATAACTCAATTTTGCGGGATATGCCCGATGATCAGATGGAGCGAATGACTAATCAGGCCGCACATATCGGCGCAGCTAATCTCTCTCGCGCCGCCGATATTGCCGCAGAGGGCCTGACTCAGATGCGCGGTGCCACTGCGCCACGTTTAATGCTTGAACTCATTTGTGGGCGCATACTTTTGCCCATCGGTGACTCGAGTGAATCTGGAATGTTGTCGCGTATTGAGCGCTTAGAACGTGCAGAAAACTTAGCCCCCATGTCCTCAACCCCAGCCGTCCCTAAAGTGGTTGAGAAGGCAGATGCGAGAGCTGAGGTTAAAGAGCACAGCTCAGCGAAGCATTCTGCCGTTCAACCAGTTGTTGAAACCGAAGAGCACAGCTCAGCGAAACCAGCTGCGAGTCACTCTGCCCCAACAGTGCATGGAGCTTTTGACATCGCCGCGCTTCGCCGTGCATGGCCTGACGTTATTGAAGATGTAAAGAAGCGCCGCAGACTTACGTGGTCACTACTGAGTGCATCCGCGCAGGTATTGGCCGTTGATGACAAGGCAATCACAATCGGAATCGTCAACGCTGGTGCACGCGATTCATTTGTGCGATCAGAGTCCGATGAGATATTACGTAAAGCTTTTGTAGATGTAGTTGGTATTGATAGAAAAATCGAATGTGTTGTAGATCCATCGATTGATACAAATACTCCGGCTGCACGCGAGACGCGAACGTCTGAGGCACCAACCGATAAAGTTTTGCTTTCCGGGGCCGCGCTTTTGGCGCAAGAGCTCGGCGCAAAAGTGATTGAGAAGTAAATAGATGTCGGGAATGTACGAAGGCGCGATTCAAGATCTCATTGATGCATTAGGACGCTTGCCAGGCATCGGACCAAAGTCAGCTCAACGAATCGCTTTCCATATTTTGCAATCAGAACCTGAAATCGCTGCAGCCCTTGTCGATTCGATTCGCACAGTAAAAGAGCGCGTAAAGTTTTGTACAACGTGCGGCAATGTTTCCGAAGAAGATGAGTGCCGTATCTGTCGTGATCCAAGGCGTGAGAACACATCAATTTGCGTTGTCGAAGAGAGCAAAGATGTCATTGCTATTGAGCGAACACGAGAATTTCGCGGTAAGTACCATGTACTTGGTGGCGCAATCTCTCCGATCGATGGAATCGGTCCGGAGCAGTTACGTATCCGTGAATTAATGGCGCGTTTGAGTGATCCGGAAATTGTTGAAGTAATTTTGGCAACGGATCCAAATCTTGAGGGAGAGGCGACCGCTACCTATTTGGCTCGCTTGATTAAGCCGCTCAACATCAAGACCTCTCGTCTGGCCTCAGGTTTGCCAGTAGGTGGAGATTTGGAATATGCCGACGAAGTTACGCTCGGGCGAGCATTTGAAGGTCGACGCAGCGTTTAATCCCACAATGTGGTACGGGTTCCGTCTCATATAGTAAGAATTCCCGAAAATTAGTTCGCACCATATAAGTCCATAGGCCACCATTAACACATGGGACTCATTGTTCAGAAATACGGCGGATCTTCTGTAGCCGAAGCCGAGGGCATGAAGCGCGTAGCCAACCGCATCGTGGCGGCAAAGCGGGACGGAAACCAGGTCGTCGTCGTAGTTTCGGCGATGGGCGATACAACCGATGAACTCATTGATTTAGCAAAACAGATCACGCCAATCCCATCGGGGCGCGAATTAGATATGTTGCTAACGGCGGGCGAGCGAATTTCGATGGCGCTGCTTGCGATGGCAATTACAAATTTAGGTCATGAAGCTCGCTCCTTTACTGGCAGTCAAGCTGGTGTTATTACAACATCGACACATGGTCGCGCGCGCATCATCGATATAACACCAGGACGGATTCAAGAAGCGCTAAAAGAAGGCGCGATTGCAATCGTTGCCGGCTTTCAAGGAATTTCGCAAGATACAAAAGATGTAACAACGCTTGGCCGCGGAGGCAGTGATACAACTGCCGTTGCGCTCGCAGCCGCACTTGACGCCGATGTCTGTGAAATTTATACGGACGTCGATGGCGTTTATAGCGCCGATCCTCGCGTTGTACCAACTGCGCGCAAATTAAAAACTGTCACTTACGATGAAATGTTAGAACTAGCAGCAAGTGGTGCAAAAGTTTTGCACTTGCGCTGCGTTGAATACGCACGTCGTTATAACTTACCGATTCACGTACGTTCATCTTTTTCAAGTAACGAAGGAACCTGGGTGGTCAAAGATCACCCTGAAGGAGGAGCCATGGAACAAGCAATTATCTCAGGAATCGCCCACGATAAGAGCGAGGCAAAGATCACGGTTGTAGGAGTACCCGACCGCACTGGCGTTGCTGCTCGCATCTTTCAGGCAATTGCCGATGGCGACATTAATATTGACATGATTGTCCAAAATGTTTCCGCAGCCGCAACTGGCTTAACTGATATCTCATTTACTTTGCCGAAAGATGAAGGCGCTGATGCAACTGCAATCTTACAAAAACTTCAAGGCGAGGTCGGATTTGTTTCAATTCAATACGATGATCAAATTGGAAAGCTTTCGCTAGTTGGGGCTGGAATGCGCTCACACCCAGGCGTGACTGCAACATTTTTTGGCGCCCTTGCCGATGCTGGCGTGAACATCGAAATGATTTCAACTTCTGAAATCCGAATTTCAATAATTTGTAAGGAATCCGATGTAGAGCGCGGAGTTAAAGCGGCCCACACAGCCTTTGGCCTAGATGCCGACCAGAACGAAGCCGTTGTTTATGGGGGCTCTGGTCGATGAGCAAACCATCACTTGCCGTTGTTGGTGCAACTGGCGCAGTAGGAACCGTCATGCTCGGAATCTTGTCTGAGCGCCCAGATGTTTGGGGAGAGATTCGGTTAATCGCATCGGCGCGTAGTGCCGGTAAGAAACTTATGTGTCGTGGCGAAGAGTTAACGGTTGTTGCTCTAACGCCAGAGAGTTTTGATGGCATTGATGTTGCGATGTTCGATGTCCCCGATGAGATTTCTGCCGAATGGGCACCAATCGCCGCATCGCGTGGCGCAGTCGTTGTCGATAACTCAGGTGCATTTCGCATGGATGCCGATGTTCCTCTGGTTGTTCCTGAAGTTAATCCCCTTGATGTTAAGAAGCGCCCGCGTGGAATTATTTCAAATCCAAACTGCACAACGCTTTCAATGATTGTTGCACTCGGTGCACTTCACCATGACTATGAATTAGTAGAACTCGTCGTCTCTTCTTACCAAGCAGCATCGGGTGCCGGTCAAGCAGGAATTGATATTTTGCGCGAACAAATGAAACAGGTCGCAGGTACCGATGCAGGAACAACTGCCGGAGATTCTCGAAAGTACATAACCGACAACGGTCCATTTCCGGCACCACTTGCATTAAATGTTGTGCCGTGGGCAGGATCCCTAAAAGAAGATGGTTATTCGTCGGAAGAGCTCAAAGTGCGCAATGAGTCACGCAAAATTTTAGGTTTACCTAATTTGAAAGTCTCTGCCACATGCGTACGTGTTCCAGTAATTACTACACATTCACTTACCGTGCATGCAGTTTTTGCGAAAGAGCCTTCACGTAAGGGAGCCCAAGATATTTTGGAGAATGCCGCTGGAGTGAAGTTAGTCGATGATCCAGCAAATCATAAGTTTCCAACACCTGCCGATGTAGTTGGAACGGATCCAACGTGGGTAGGACGAGTGCGCAAAAGCATCGATAATCCAATGGCCTTAGACATGTTCGTGTGCGGGGATAATTTACGCAAAGGAGCGGCGTTAAATACCGCTCAAATCGCCGAGCTTCTCGCGATAGAGTTCACATCAT
>CAILBF010000213.1 GCA_903832395.1 uncultured Actinomycetes bacterium
CGCAACTTCGTCGCACCCCAAGGATGTGAAATCTGCCTCCTTAAGTGCGGTGTAATCAACAGTATTGACTTGTGCGACAAATGAGGTGTGCGGCATTGATAATTGTTGAACTTCATGTGTTACTGCAGCACTCAAACGAATAGCGGCCTCGTTGCGTATTGTTGTTAGCAACTTAGCTGCAGCAACTAACGACTTCTTGATTCCCGTTAACTCAACCTCCATCTCTTTTAGTCTGTCATCGCCACCTTCTAAATCGCTGATCGTACTGCTTGATGTTTCAAAGCGAACGACTAATTCATCGGCTTCGATTTCAGGAGCTCCACTGCCACCATATTTTTTAACCAGTAAGTTAATCTCAGATTTTCTCGCATTTAAGTAATCCAATTGAGCTGGGTCTGCCTCGAGTGAGTGCATGTACGAGGCGAGTGCGCCACGGGCCTCATCGATAAGAAAAAAACCCTCGCTTAATTGGCCATAAATAACCTCTAGTTCGCCATCTTTGCTGCGAGCCGAATCAAGTGCATGTCGTGCGATACCGATAGCGGTCAAGGCGCCAGCTTCCTCGTCATCGACGGCACTTGTGGCTGCGGCGCCAGCAATGCGTAATGTCTCGACATTGGATAATTTTTCAATCTGTGCAGAAATTTCAACATACTCACCGCGCTTGAGTTTAAGTTTAGTGAGAAGGGAAACGAACTCACGTAATTGCGCTAACTCTTGGTCTTGCTTATCAATGCTCTTGCGTAAAGCGTTTATCCGCAATTTCAAAGAATGATAGGTAGTGAGAAGTTGCGTGTACTCCCCCATTGCAGTTTCAAAATCTGCTCCAGCAAATTTATCCAATAAGTCACGCTGCTTAGCCGACTTACTAATATTTAGATTGGCGGCCTGGGCATGAACCTCCACGAGCAACTCGCCAACCGTTGCTAATGTGCCTGCAGTAACTGAAATTCCATTAACTGTTGCTTTGCTCTTGCCCTCGCCTGTGACTGAGCGCGTAATTATTAACTCGCCGTCTTCGACGGCAACACCTAAATCTTCAAAACTACTCACTTGCTCAGACGGAATAGAGAAACGACAGCTGGCCAGGAGTCGCTCGCTGCCTTTGCGGACTAAGGCGCTATCGCTCTTGCCACCCAAAATAAGATTCAACGCCGTTAAAATCATTGTTTTACCGGCACCGGTTTCACCCGTGAGAACAGTCAGCCCTTTTGAAATCTCTAACCCCGCTTGATCAATGACGCCAATCGAGCGAATTGTTATCTCCTCGAGAAAAGTGCGCTCACTCACCGCGCCAACCTTGGATTGGCAGTTTGAATTTTGCTACCAATCGATCGCTGAAAAGAGTGTTACTCAAATGGGCTAGCGATACAACGCCAGCATCTTTAGTGATTTGCACTCGATCGCCTTGAATCAGTTCAAAGTTGCGTAAAGAGTCGGCCGATAATAAACCTTGGTCAGATTCGATTCGCACAACAATTTGTGACTGTGTGGAAATTACCAGTGGTCGCGAAAATAATGCATGGGCCGAGATAGGAAGGACAACAAGAGCATCTACTTCTGGCCAAAGAACTGGACCCCCTGCGGAGAAGGCATAAGCAGTTGAACCAGTTGGCGTTGCACAGATCAAGCCATCACAACCCCAACGAGATATTGGTCGCCCATCTATCTCTAAAAACAATTCAACCATCGTTGCATGCTGGCGTTCGACAGTAACTTCATTAAGCGCCCAACCCGAAGCGATCTCAACGCCATCTCGGATGAGTGAGTAGTTAAGTGTCATTCGTGAATCAATGACATAACTCTTCTCAGTTATCGCCTTAACAACAGTATCGAGTGAAACTTTCTCAACTTCGGCTAAAAAACCAACATGGCCAAGGTTCACTCCCAGCAATGGAATTTGCTGCGTCCGTGTAACTTCTGCCGCGCGCAACATAGTTCCATCACCACCTAGAACGACGCCAACTTCTAGTGCTGGTAAGGCATCAACGGTGCAGTTCGTAACTCCTGAAATTGAAATATCTGAGATCGTAAATAGTTGAAAACCTGAGGCTTTGAAATCTTGCGCCAATTTTTGCGCAGCCTCAACTGCCTGGGGCCGAGATGGATTGCAGACAAGTAAAAGGTTTCGCATTATGCAGGCCCCTCTGCAATTGCACAATCTAACGCCAGGTGATCAATAGACGGGGCCCCGCGTCGCAACCACAAAAAGTATTCAACATTGCCGGCCGGACCAGGCAAAGGGCTTGCAACAATCGCCATCGTTCCAAGACCGACATCGTAAGCAGAATCAGCTACATCGATTACTGCCGCTTTTCTTAAAGCGGGATCGCGTACAACGCCGCCAGCTCCAAGCTTTTCGCGGCCTACTTCAAATTGAGGTTTGACCATTACTACGAAGTCGGCCTCTGGCTTTGATACTGCCGCTAACGCAGGTAAAACTAACGTCAGCGAGATAAAACTTAAGTCGGCCACGACCAGGTCGATTGGATCACCCACGGCATCACCAGTTAAATGACGAATATTGGTGCGATCTAAAATACTTACGCGCTCATCTTGTCGAAGTGACCACGCTAATTGGCCATAGCCGACATCAACGGCAACAACGTGCGCAGCATTTCTGCGAAGAAGCACGTCGGTAAAGCCACCAGTTGAAGCACCCGCATCTAAGCAGCGTCTTCCTTCAACAACAACGCCGTCAAATGCATCGAGTGCTCCAGCGAGCTTATGTCCGCCACGCGAAACAAAATCATCTCGCTTTCCTGCAAGCTTTATTGACGTTTCGGCATCAACCATTGTCGCTGGCTTCGTTGCAGGAATTCCATTGACCAAGACCGAGCGTGACTCAATGAGATCCGAGGCGTTCTCTCGCGAACGGGCAAGTTCGCGTCTAACGAGTTCAGCATCTAGTCGTATTTTCATGCGGATAGAAACCTATTAAAGCCCATCGATTGAGGAGAGAGCAGATGCTAATTTCATGTGTAACTCATCAAAACGTTGAGCATGATCATTGATAGCCATTGAATCTATCTCGACAAGTTCATTGCGAACCTCTTCAACCAAGCTCTCGCCATTGACGATACTCTCCGATTCCATCTACTTACTCGCTTTCTTTGGTGTGGCCTTTTTTGCTGCAGCTTTCTTGGTTGCAGCTTTTTTCGTCGGGGCTTTCTTTGCTGTGGCTTTCATTTCCGGGCGGTGATGTAACTCTGCCTTTAATCGTGCAATCTCTTCCCGGAGCGCCTCAAATTCACCGCGCTTAACAAAGCCCATTTTTGAGACTGAGCGTTCAACTTCATCCTCAATCTTTACTTTCAACGCTTCGCCGCCTTCGCGAACCCATTGATTAACGGCAGATGCAACCTCTGTTGCGCTCTTGTCACCATCCGTAACCTTCGTCAGATAGGTTCGAAGGGTTGAAAAAATATCGTTTGCCATACCGATAAGCCTACCTATATTCGCGTAATCCCAATGGCTTCAACCTGCCAACGGCTTGCAGGACCGTTCAAACTGCGCCAAAATCGGCGATGAACCGATCCCGACACCTCAATCCATTCATCGGATTTGAGAGATAACGCACTTCTGCGTGCTTTTGCGCTCCATGCGCCGACATCTAGCGTATCTACGCCCACGGCTCGATCTCTCGTTACTATCAGACGAAACTCCACGACTTTATCTCCGCTTGGGAGCTCCTTTTCAATCGCCGGAGCAGATACGCGGCCCCGCAGCAAAAGCTCATTCCACGAGTAATCGACAGCATCTTCCATTTCTTGCACTTTATTCATTCTCTGGCCTCCTATGTGTATGGAGGCTAAGCGTGTGACGGCGCACTGACACCGTTTGCAAACTGTGCGACATGAGTGTGGATAAACATGAGCTGTTAAAAAATTTGAGGTGAGGGGGAGGTCAATATGTGGATTTGGCAGTTGATAATTCGTCGTGCCAAAAAGGTTACCATCCCCCTCACTAGAAAAAACTGTACTCCATAAAAGACAAATATTTCTACTGGAAGTGGAAAAATATTATTACTTTTTTATAACTGTGGCCTAGGTGCCGCGCCTATATTTCCGTAACGATGGTTAGTGATGAACACACTTTGCTCTAGAAGCCAGCGTGGTGTCTCGATATCCCCACGGGCGGCAATCCTGCGCTTTCAACCACTAGCTTCGACGAAGCGCCCTTATAGCAAGTTCGGCATGCATTTCTACGCCTCTACTTAAAACGCTATCGTCAAAAGTGGCAAGAGCACTATGGTTATTTGCCGCAGTTGAGTAATCATCGCTCGTACAAGCTCCCAGAAACATGTAGCTTCCAGGAACTTCAAGTAGAACTCTGGAGAAGTCTTCAGCACCGGCTATGGGAAAATCCATTGCCGCGTAGGATTCTGCGCCAAATAGTTCAACGGCGGTAGTAGCAACAAACTGGGCATGCTCGGCATTATTAATCGTTACTGGGTACTGCCCCATGACAACTGCGTCAACTTCTAGGCCATAAGCTTCACCAATTTTTTCGCACAGTAATTTTGCTTCACGCAGAATCTTTTCACGGGCAATAAGTGAAAATGCTCTAATTGTTACCTCGAATTTTGCTTCACTCGGAATAATATTTGCTTTAGTTCCAGCATGAAAATATCCAACGGTCACAACAATTGGATCAAAGATATCGAAATTTCTCGTTACAAGTGTCTGTAAATCTCCGACCATTTTCGCAGCCACAACAATTGGATCCTTACCAAAGTGAGGCATCGAACCATGACCGCCAACACCACGCACCGTTACATGCAGCTCATCGGCCGAAGCCATCATTGTTCCCGGTTTCGTTGAAAAAACATTACGCGGTTCTGCCGCAGAGGAGACATGTATCCCATATGCCGACGAAACTCGAACTCCGGCAGCATCCAAAACTCCCTCGGCAATCATGTGGGCGGCACCATCTTGACCCTCTTCGCCAGGTTGAAACATAAATACAACATCGCCCTCTAACTGATCTCGATGTTGCGATAGTAATTTAGCTGCCCCAACAAGCATGGCCGTGTGCAAATCATGTCCGCATGCATGCATCGCGCCATCGATGGTGCTCGAGAATGCAACTCCCGTTTCCTCAGTGACTGGAAGGGCATCCATGTCTCCTCGCAACAACACTGCCTTTCCTCGCTTGCTACCCCGCAGAACAGCGGTAACCGATGAGAGTGTTTTACCTACAGTGATCTCTAAGTCGAGACCCTGTAATGCTTCAAGAACCATCGCCTGCGTCTCTGGTAAGTGAAGGCCTATTTCTGGGCGCTGGTGGAGCCTGTGTCTTAATTCGACTAGCTCTGGCTGAAGTGCGACTGCGCCATCATGAATAGTTTTTGGCATTCTGCTGTAACCCCTAAATACGTGTGAGTTTGTGACTTTGCAGAGCCTAATTCAATGAACGTTGTAAAGATAGTATGCGGTTGCTTAAGCTTAGAGAGCTACGACCGCTCTGATGCATCCGTTGTTTCATCAACATCTAATGCAGCGCACTTTTCGAACCATTCACGTGCCTCTTTGCTACGACCAGCTGCCTCTAAAGCATCGGCATATGCATAGCGCAATCGAACTGCCCACTCTTCGCTCTCGTTTGATAAGTCTTTGCATGTGAGAGTTACGACAGCTGCATCTAGTTCGCCTAAATCACGACGGGCACCTGCAGCAACAATTCTCATCTCAATCTCTTCAGCTTTTGCTAAACGCTTAACTTCGGGAGAACCTGCAAGGGCTAAGGCCTTAAGTGGATTTCCCAAACCACGTTCGCAGTCGGCCATAACAGGCCACATCGTTACATCTCCGGAAATGCGATTGGCTGCGCGTAACTCTTTTAATGCGATCTCATAAAATCCTGCGCGATAAGCGGCGTAACCTGCCGATTCGCGAACAACCGCTAAACGTCCGGCATGGTGAGCTGCAGCGACACCATGTTTATGTGCAAGAAGTGGATCGCTATCGGCATAGAGTGCTAAGCATTCTAAATGTCGTGCAACAACTTTTGCATTTTCTGCAGAGAGTGATAAAAGTTCAGCACGTAAAGATTTATCGAGCTCCTCCCCCGTAATTTCTTCAGGGATATCAGGCTCAAAAATTCGCGGACGTAATCTTGATTGATCGCGCTCCATCGGGGCAGGACGTGTTCCGCGTGGATCCGATCCATCACGTGTTTGTCTCGGTGCACCA
>CAILBF010000214.1 GCA_903832395.1 uncultured Actinomycetes bacterium
ATGAGGCCTCACGCGCGACTATGGTGTCAGTGACCACCCAAATCTTAAATTTATGGCAAACGAAAGCCGTTGGTAAAACTTTAACTAAATAGAGTTAGACTCAACTTTTCTTAAGCTTGAAGGAGCTCATTGTGGCAGCAGATAGCAGTTTCGACGTAACCTCCAAGATTGACCGTATGGAGCTCGATAACGCCATTAATCAGGCAATCCGCGAGATTGATACACGCTTTGATTTTAAAAATACGGGCTCCAAGATTGAGCTAGAAGGCGAAAAGATTTTGATTGAGTCAGACACTGAAGAGCGTGCTAAAGCCGCCCTTGATGTTGTTAAAGACAAGATGATTAAGCGCGGAGTTTCCCTCAAGCACTTAGATGCCGGCGCACCACAATTAAGTGGAAAGATCTACAAGATTGCAGCGCCACTGAAGGAAGGCATCTCTACTGAGAATGCCAAGAAGATTGCAAAGTTTATTCGCGATGAGGGTCCTAAATCAATCAAGACTCAGATTCAAGGCGATGAACTTCGCGTAACATCCAAGAGTCGCGATGATCTTCAGGAGGTCATGGCAATGGTTAAAGATGGTGGCTGGGATTTCGCAGTTCAATTTACGAACTTTAGATAATTGAGCAAAAATAAGGTAGGACTTCTCTTCGGAGTTAGTGGCTACATACTCTGGGGTACTTTTCCACTGTATTGGCCCCTGCTCAAACCCGCTTCAGCCTTGGAGATTGTCTCGCACCGTGCCGTCTGGACTTTAGTTTTCTGCATTATTATTTTATCAATTACGCGATCATTGAAAAATACGCTGGCAACAATGAAGCACCCAAAGATTCTGAGCAGGTTATTTTTATCCTCTGCGTTGGTTTCAGTGAATTGGTTGGTTTATATCTGGGCAACAAATAATGGTCATGTCGTTGAGGCTGCACTGGGGTATTACATTAATCCGCTCGCAACGGTTGCAATCGGTGTCATCGTTCTAAAAGAAAAAATGCGAACTTTGCAGTGGGTTGCCGTGAGCACCGCAACTCTTGGTGTGCTCGTATTGACCGTGAATTATGGTCGCTTACCTTGGGTGGCACTTACATTAGCGATCTCGTGGGGAAGCTACGGTTTCGTTAAAAAGCAGTTAGGACTCAAGGCTTTAGATGGTTTAGCAATTGAAACTGCAATTTCCAGTGTCCCGTACTTGTTTTACTTGCTCTACATTGGACATAAGGGAACGGGCCAGTTCGGTCATGGTGCGGGAATAACAATTCTCTTAATTAGCGCTGGTGCAATTACGGCAATTCCGCTTCTATTATTCAATGGAGCGACAACTAGGCTTCCACTTACGGTAATCGGTTTATTGCAGTACATCACTCCGACTTTAACTTTTTGTATCGGCGTGTGGGTGCGACATGAAGATATGCCAACAGCCCGCTGGGTCGGTTTTCTTGCTATTTGGTTAGCACTTATAACGTTAGCTCTCGATCTAGTGAGATCAACTAGATCGGTCAATAACAGCGTCGCATAACGACATCAAAGCACCCGTTGCATCACAAACGGGTAAGGGGCCAAGGGCAAGCCGTGCATCTTTTGCAACTTGGTGTAGCTGCTCGCGAGATTCACCCAAAGCCCTATGGTTTCGAAGGGCAACTAATACCTCTTGTACGGTATTCTCATTTTCAATAGGCGCCGATAAAAGATTCTGCAAATCACTATCTGCAGAATCCGTGGACTTCATGACATTTAATGTTACGAGTGTTGGAACACCTTCTCGAAGATCAGTGCCTGGAGTTTTGCCCGATTGATTTGATTCGCTCGCAATATCAATAACATCATCAGCTAATTGGAAAGCCACACCAATTTTCTCACCGAATAACGTGACTGTATCCATAATCTCAGCTGGAGCACCTGAGACCATTGCACCGTAACGTGCACTAGCGGCAATGAGTGAGCCCGTTTTATCCGCGACGACTTGCAAATAATGCTCTAGCGGATCTTGACCCGGATTTGGCCCTTGAGTCTCCATAATCTGACCGATGACTAGGCGCTCAAAAGTACGGGCCTGCAAACGAACGGCATCTGGTCCAAGGTCGGCTAATAAGTCAGAGGACTTTGCAAAGAGAAAATCACCAGTCAAAATTGCGATGGTGTTACCCCACCGCATATTGGCGCTTTCAACTCCTCGACGTAGTGGCGCCTCATCCATAACATCATCGTGATAGAGCGTTGCAAGGTGCGTAATCTCGCAGGCCACCGCAGCTGCGATAACGCCTTGACCGGTTGGATCGCCAAACTGGGCGGTTAATAGAGTTAATAAGGGGCGTAATCGCTTTCCACCTGCTGCGACTAAATGGTGTGCCGTCTCATCAACAAACGGATAGTCGCTTTTAGTATGGCTTAAGAGCAGAGCTTCAACTTGTAACATTTGTGAAACCAATGTCGCCTCAAGGGCTGGTGCAACATTGGGAATGCCAAAAGATGACATTAGCGAATAAAGGTTGCTAGGTTCGTTATGAAATTAAGCAGTGGTGCTGGGTACACACCGAGTGCAATAGTAACGACAATCGAAAAGATGATTGCACTGCGAGTAAGAATCGATGGGATTTCAACACTAGTGCCATCTTGAACAGGGTCAGTGAAGAACATTAGGACAATTACGCGAATATAAAAGAAGGCAGCGATTGCGCTAGAAAGTACGCCGGCAATAACAACGCCTTTAGCGCCACTTTCATATGCAGCTGAGAAGATTGAAAACTTTCCAATGAAACCACTTGTTAATGGAATTCCTGCGAAAGCTAATAGGAATCCAGCGAAAGCTGAAGCAACCCATGGCGAACGTTTTCCTAAACCTTTCCAACGGTTTAAATCTGTGACTTCTCCCCCGGAATCGCGCACCAAAGTTACAATCGCGAATGCACCCACAGTTGCGATGCCGTAGGCAAATAAGTAGAAGATTGAGGCATCTAGTCCGGCCTTATTTAGCGCAATAACTCCAGCGAGCAAGAAGCCAGCATGGGCGATAGATGAGTAAGCCAACATGCGCTTTACGTCGCGTTGAGCAATCGCAACTAGTGAGCCAAAAAGCATAGTAATAATTGCTATTGCAGATAGTAATGGCGACCATGACCATTGAGCATTGGCAAAGACGGTGTAATAAATGCGAAGCATCGCGCCAAAGGCGGCGACTTTTGTAGCTGCTGCCATGAAGCCAGTGACGGGAGTGGGTGCGCCTTGATAAACATCGGGTGACCACGCATGGAAGGGCACAGCTCCAACTTTAAAGAGCAGACCGATGGAAACAAATGCCATGCCGATCAATAGCAAAACATCGTTGCCACTACCGCCAACGACAGATTCACGGATTCCAGCAAATGTCACTGAGCCTGAATAGCCGTATAAATAAGCCATTCCAAAGAGGAAAAACGCTGATGAAAATGCGCCGAGCAAGAAATATTTAAGCGCTGCTTCTTGTGATGCCAAACGGCGTCGACGTGACAGTCCGGCCATTAGATATAGCGGAAGTGAAAGCATTTCAAGGGCCACAAATAGAGTAATCAGATCACTTGAAATAGGAAATAACATCATTCCCGAGATTGCAAAAAGGGTGAGTGGATAAACTTCAGTGACTTGATTGCCAGTCTGAACGGCATGACGCTCTTCATCAGAACCTGGTAACGCTGCAGCAAGGGCAGTGAAGTGATCCGTATCTGCAATAAGAAAGACTGAGATAACCGCAATAATAAGGATCGATGCCTGTAATAGAACTCCTGGGCCGTCGATTACAACCGATCCCATAGCTGCCGTCGTTGATCCTTCGTGTCGAATTCGCCATACCTGGGCAAGAGCCAAAACGAGTGTGCCAACCGTAATGCTCAATTGAGTGACTGATCGAAGTGCTTTAGATACAAATGCTTCGACAAGCACGCCAATTAGTGCGCCAGCAAGCAGAATGAGAATCGGTGATAAGAGTGTGTAGTTAAGAATTGGCGCTGAGAATGTCATTACTTGCTCCCACTCGTTGGAACTGGATCGCTAAAGCCCATTTGAGCGATGACATGTGTTGCCGCTGGATTAATAACTTTAAGTAGTGGTGCTGGATAGAAACCGAGTACAAGGATAATTGCAATTACAGGAGCGATGGCAATCTTTTCACGTAGATTCAAATCGCTTAAGTTTTCATTGCCAGGAGTAGTTGGGCCGTGCAACGCTTTTTGTACTGGAATCAAGATGTAGAGCGCAGCTAAAACGATTCCAAAGGTTGCGATGATTGCATGCACTGGGTAGCGCGTGAAAGTTCCAACCAACACTAGAAATTCGCTGACGAAACTTGAGAGTCCTGGCAGGGCAAGTGATGACATTCCGGCCAAGAAGAACATCCACGCCATTACTGGAGTAACGCGCTGCAATCCACCGAAGTCTGCAATCGTTGAAGATCCTCGGCGGGAAATCATCCATCCCCCAACTAAGAACAGAGCTGCCGTAGAGAAGCCGTGGTTGAACATATATAACGTTGCCCCGCTGTGGCCTTGAGAGGTCATAGCGAAGATTCCCATGGTGATAAAGCCGAAGTGGGAGATTGAAGTAAAGGCAATCAGACGCTTTAAATCACGCTGTCCGATAGCCAGAATTGCACCGTAAACGATGGAAATAACTGCCAATACCAAAATGACTGGCGTGAAAGTTTTGCTTGCATGAGGAAAGAGAGTCAAGCAGTAACGAATCATTCCAAAAGTACCGACTTTATCGAGTACGCCAAGAAGTAGAACAGAAGTTCCAGGTGTGGCGGATTCAGCTGCATCCGGGAGCCACGTATGAAGTGGCCAGAGCGGTGCCTTGATTGCAAAAGCTATAAAGAAGCCGAGGAACAAAAGATTCTCGGTCATTCGACTCATGTGAAGGTGGGAAAGTGTGGCCAAATCAAAAGTATGACCGCCTTGAGCACCAGACATTACATAGAGCGCGATGATAGATGCCAACATTAAGAGCCCACCAAAGAGGCTATAAATCAAAAACTTAACTGCAGCTGCCGAACGATTACCGGTTCCATAACCACCAATAAGGAAGTAAACCGGGATCAACATTGCTTCAAAGATGACATAGAAGAGGAATACATCCGTTGCAGCAAAGACACCGATGATCATTGTTTCCAGAACAAGAATGAGGATGTAGAAAGTTTTAACACTCCAACGACCGCCATGAGATTCATTCCAACCAGCTAGAACAACCACAGGTGCCAAAATCGTGGACATTAAAATCAGAACGAGCGCTAAACCATCGATTCCTAGAGCAAAGTTAATTCCAAAAGATGGAATCCAAGCGTACTTTTCAACGAATTGAAGCTCTACGTTATCGCGCTGGAAACTGACGGCCATCGCAATCGTGGTAGCTAGAACAATCAGTGTTGTAGCTAGAGCTACTTGCTTTGCAAGCGTCTCATTTGCTTTAGGTAAGGCCACAATAACTGCAGTACCAATAATTGGAAGGAGCATTAAGAAAGTTAACCAAATCATTATTGAGTCACCACCCAAATAGCGCCAACGAGTAAGACGGCGCCGACCAGAATTAGCGCTGCATAACTTCGGACAAAACCGGTCTGAATCCCCCGCAGAGATGAGCCTGAGCCAAGCGCGGCTCTACCAACTCCACGCACAGCGCCATCGATTACTGCCTCATCGGTTTTAACCAGCACGCTAGTGAGGGCTTGGCCGGGGCGCATAAAGACTGCCTCATTGAAGCGATCCTGCATTAAATCTTGGCGCGCAATTGTGGTAAAGATTGAAACATCCGTAGGTGCAACTGCTTCTACCTCATTGAGCGAATATTTAATGAAGGCGATGGCAACACCGATTGCCACCATTATTAAGGCAAGACCAGAGACGACCATTGGTGAGAGAAGTTCTGCGTTCTCGCCGTGATTTGCAAACAATGGCGATAGCCAATTAACGAGTGCATGACCATGACTTAATAGATATCCGGAGGTCACTGATCCAATTGCAAGGATCGCCATTGGTAACCACATTAGCCATGGTGATTCATGTGGGTGGGCCTCTTCATCCCAGCGTGATGTTCCAGTAAAGGTAAGAATCATTACACGGGTCATATAGAAGGCGGTAATTCCTGCACCAAGTAGCGTGACGCTGCCAAGGATAACTCCCTTAGCACCACCAGAATTAAATGCAGTTTCAATAATCATATCTTTGGAATAAAACCCGGCAAATGGTGGAACACCCAAGATTGCTAAGTAGCCAAGACCAAATGTTGCAAAGGTAATTGGCATGAACTTTCGAAGTGCGCCGTATTTGCGCATATTTACTTCATCGTTCATTCCATGCATAACCGAACCTGCGCCAAGGAACATTCCAGCTTTAAAGAAACCATGAGTCAGCAAGTGCATGATTGCAAATGCATAACCAACAGGTCCAAGACCGGCACCTAAAATCATGTAACCAATCTGTGACATCGTCGATGCGGCAAGAGCTTTTTTAATATCATCTTTTGCTGTACCAATGAGGGCACCAAACATCAACGTAATTGCGCCAACAATTACGACTAGCAACTGCGCAGTAGGAGCTGCATCAAAGATGAAATTGGATCGCGTAATTAAATACACGCCAGCTGTAACCATTGTCGCTGCGTGGATAAGGGCTGAGACTGGCGTTGGGCCAGCCATTGCATCCCCAAGCCAAGCCTGCAGCGGAAATTGCGCTGATTTTCCAGTAGCGGCAACGAGCAGCATGATGCCAATCCCCGTCAAAGCCGCCGTTGATGTGTGACCAACTGCTGCTTTAATTCCGTCGAAAGAGACCGTACCCATGGTTGCAAATGCGATCATGATGGCGAAAGAGAGCCCCATGTCGCCAATGCGGTTCATGACAAATGCTTTTTTAGATGCCGTTGCATAGGCGGGCTTTTGATTCCAGAAACCGATGAGCAGGTATGAGGCAAGGCCTACACCTTCCCAGCCAACATAAAGGTTGAGGTAACTATCGCCAAGCACGAGCAACAACATTGCGGCAATAAATAGGTTGAGGAAAGCGAAGAATCGTCGGCGGTCGGGATCGTGTGACATGTAAGAGATTGAATAGATATGGATAAGCGTTCCGACACCCGTAATCAAGAGAACAAAACAGATGGAAAGCTGATCGAGCAAGAGGGATGCATCAATTTTAAATGTGCCGACCGAAATCCACTCAAAGAGTTTTTGAGTTATCGGGCGTTCACTATTGGTTCGGCCTAACATTAATGAGAGTTGATAGAGGCCTACGAAAAACGATGCGGCCGAAAGTCCCGTTGCAAGTAAGTGTCCCCACTTATCGCTGCGGCGTCCGGAAAGTAAGAGAATGGCAGAACCCGCAAGTGGCAGGGCGATGAGATAGACGAGGCTATTTGAAATCATCATTATCGTTTCAGCAAACTAGCATCATCAACGGATGCTGATCGGCGTGAACGATAAATCGTCACAATAATTGCTAGGCCAACTACAACTTCGCAAGCGGCAACAACCATCGTGAAAAAGGCAATAACTTGACCGTTGAGATCTCCGTTAATTCGGGAAAAAGTTACAAATGAAAGATTCGCAGCGTTGAGCATTAATTCAATGCACATAAAAACAACGATCGCGTTGCGTCGAACAACTACACCGACGGCGCCAATAGTAAAAAGTAGAGCTGAGAGATAGAGATAGTTAGCTGCATTCATTTACTTCTCCTCCTCAATGCTTGTATCAACCGTTCCAAGTTCAAAAACCGATGAATCTAAGACATCTCCGCGGGCTTTTAAGCTGGCATTGACCGAAGCGGCAGCTGCAGTGCCATCTGGCAAAAGCGCTGGAACGTCAACGGCGTTATGGCGAGCAAATACACCTGGCGCTGGAAGCCCAGCGGCATTTGCGAGGGATCCACTGCGGAAACGATCAATTGAGAGTTGACGTTGGGTTGGGCGCTCTTGGACTCTTTGGTGGTGAGCTAAGACCATCGCGCCTAAAGCGGCAGTAATTAGTAATGCAGATACAACTTCAAATGGCCATGCAAAAGTTGAGAAAAGTAATTTTGCGATTCCCTGGACATTTCCATCAGCGTTCGCGGCTTCAACTCCAACGGCATTGCGGCCAAGAGTTGCACGACCGAGCAGTGAGAGCATCAAACCGCCAAAGCCAACAGCGGCAGTAATTGCAATGGGGCGAAGTCCGCGGATTGTTTCAGTAAGAGAGTCCGATGAATCGACGCCAACTAACATAAGAATAAAGAGGAAGAGCATCATTACTGCACCGGTATAAACAACCACCTGGACGATTCCAAGAAATGGTGCACCTTGTGCAATATAAAAAATGGCAAGTGCAATCATGACGAATGCCATCAAGATTGCAGAGTGAACAGCCTTCTTAACAAGCAACATGCCAAGCGCGGCGATAACTGTTAACGGTGCGAGAATCCAGAAGAGAACTGCTTCAGGTGCTGCAGTTTGGCCAACTTGCAATGCGAGATTGTTCATTTATTCACATCCTGTGATGGATGGGCCTCGGTGACATCTCCTTGATAATAATTTGTATCGTTCATATCTGGATACATTGGATGTGGAGGCATCAACATTCCAGCTCGCAATGGTCCAAGAAGATCATCTTTTTCAAAAATTAGCTTCTCGCGTGAATCATCGGCAAGCTCATATTCGTTTGTCATCGTCAGTGCACGAGTTGGACAGGCTTCGATACATAGGCCACAGAAAACACAGCGCAAATAATTAATCTGATAAACCTTGCCGTAGCGCTCACCAGGTGACATGCGATTCTCTTCGGTGTTATCGGCGCCTTCAACGTAGATCGCATCGGCTGGACATGCCCAAGCACAGAGTTCGCAGCCAATGCACTTTTCAAGGCCGTCGGGATGGCGGTTAAGTTGATGGCGACCATGGAATCGCTCTTGCGTAGGCGCTTTAACTTCAGGGTATTCAACGGTTTCTGGCTTCTTGAAGATGGTCGAGAAAGTGACCCAGAAGCCCTTAGCGTGACCCAACATTCCAACTGAACCTGGTTGGTCGACTTGAGCGAACTCGACTTTTTTAATATCAAGATCATTATTTTTAAAAGGTTCGATCTCAGCCACGGTCGACTCCTTGGTTGTTTATTGAAACATTTACTGCGGAAATATTCATCGGAAGTTCCGGGACGGCAAAACTAGGTGCTTCTGCATCATCAACTACCGAGGATTCCTTCTTCTTCTTTGCATTGTCGAAACCAGCGTTGACTAACATGACGAGCAGAACTACAAAGATTGCAAAGCCCACGACAACAAATCGTGGCGCACCTTGCAACGACATCACGCGAAGTGTTGCCACCACTAAAATCCATACGATTGAAACTGGAATTAAGACTTTCCAACCAAACTGCATGAACTGGTCGTAACGAAGGCGTGGCAGAGTTCCACGTAGCCAAACGAAGACAAAGAAGAAAACCAAAACTTTAGAGAAGAACCAGATTGCCGTAAACCATCCGCCTAGCCAGTTTTCAGTAAAGCCAAGGAAAGGTGGCGCGTGATAACCGCCGAGGAAGAGCGTTGTAGCCAGAGCCGATACCGCAATGATGTTGACGTATTCGGCCAAGAAGAAGAGCGCAAATTTAAGCGATGAGTACTCAGTGTGGAAACCACCAACAAGCTCACCTTCGGCTTCAGCTAAATCAAATGGCGCACGATTAGTTTCACCAACCATTGAGATTGCATAAATTACAAATGACGGGAATAAAACAATTGCATACCAAGTCTTTGACTGGGCGGCCACGATGTCAGAGGTCGACATTGACCCTGCATAAATAAATACAGCAACGAGTGAAAGTCCCATCGCAATTTCATATGAGATAACTTGGGCGCTAGATCGCAGCCCACCTAGAAGTGGGTATGTAGAACCAGATGACCAGCCGGCCAAAATAATTCCGTAGACGCCAACCGATGCGATAGCAAGTACATACAGCACGCCAATTGGAAGATCGGTTAACTGCATTGCAGTTTTATGTCCAAAGAGAGTTACTTGCCCAGTAATAGGAATAACGGCGAAAGACATAAAGCAGGTTGTAGCACTGATAATTGGCGCAATAATAAAGACAATCTTGTCGGCCGCGGCCGGGATGATGTCCTCTTTTAGCGCCAGTTTTACGCCATCGGCTAAAGCTTGAATTAATCCGAATGGACCAACACGGTTAGGTCCTGGACGTTGTTGCATACGGCCAACTAAGCGACGCTCTCCCCATACCGATAAAAGTGTAAGAACAACGCAAAAAACAAAGACAAGAAGCGCCTTTACGGTGATTAACCAACCAGGATCTGCGCCGATTAAATCTGCTGTTGTCATAGTTTCACCACCGTAACTACTGCGCCATGTCCGACGCCTAGGTTTATCAGTAATTGAGAGCCACGAGAATTACGTGGTGCCCAGATTGCGTCATCATGAATATCTTCAACTAGGGCAGCGAGTGTTACTGAGCCCTCGGAAGTTGAAATCTTTAATAGATCCCCATCGTTAACGCCCATAGCTTGTGCACGGGTAGGAGAAATAACTGCCACGGTTTGGCGCGCAGTTCCAGCTAGATTCTCTTCACCCTTTTGCAAAGTTCCGAGATCTAACAAACGTCGCCAAGAGGTAAGAATGAACTGATCGGCCTTTAGCGTTGGAATCTTTGATGCAGTAACAGCCTTCATCGTTACTCGCACACCTTCCCAAGTGCCCAGGGATGCAATCTCTTTTGCCGCCGCTGTGACCGTTCCGAGGTTTAAGGAAGCGCCCATCTCTTCGGCGATCATTGAAAGGATTCGAAGATCGCTTCGGTTGAGCGAATCGGCTACGGCTGCATCAAAGGAACGTGCACGGCCTTCCCAGTTTAAAAAGGAACCACTCTTTTCGGTAATTGCAGCAACTGGCAAAACAACGTCAGCGCGCATAGTTACTTCACTTGGAGCAATTTCAAGGGCGACCACAAAGGCTTTATCAAGGGCTGAAAGGGCTGCGTTGCTGTTGTGACCATCTAGTGGATCAACGCCACCTATAACAAGCGCGCCAATCGCACCTGAGTTAACTGCCGCGAAAATTTCATCGCTGCTTCGGCCGACGGTGGTTGGGAGTGAAGTTGCGCCCCACAGTGCAGCAATATCCACGCGGGCTGCGGCATCGACCACTGGGCGGCCGCCTGGCAATAAGTTGCCAATTGCGCCTGCCTCAAGTGCTCCACGCTCACCTGCGCGACGCGGAATCCAAGCAATCTTTGCGCCGGTTGAATCGCTGAGTGCGCCAACGGCAGTTAGTACTCCAGCACTTTCGGATGCGCGCTCTCCAACAAGAATAATTGATTTAGCAGTAAGTACTTGGGAAGAAATCGCAGAACTTTCTTGACCAGGTGCAACCTTTACAAACTCACCTTTAAGTTTTTCAACTCCGATTGAAAGTTTGCTTGAAACCGTTGTGACTTTAAGTGCGCGTTTGCGGAACTGCTTATTTAAACGCAAGAAAACAATCGGTGATTCTTCTTCGGGTTCAAAGCCAACGAGCAGTACATGGTCGGCACGATCTATGTCGCGATAAGTTGTTGTTGTACCAACCACGCGGGCAGCTAAGAATTCACGCTCTTCATTAGATGAAAGGCGCGAGCGGAAATCAATATCATTTGTATCAAGTGCAACACGGGCAAACTTGCTGTAACCGTAAGCATCTTCATACGTTGCACGACCGCCAACGAGTACGGCTGATGTGTTTGCCTTCAAACCTTTCGCGGCAGCAGCAAGAGCTTCTGGCCACGAAGCTTGAACTAAATCTCCATCGACATTGCGTACTAATGGATGTGTAAGGCGATCTAGAGCAGTGACATATTTAAATGCCCATCGACCCTTATCGCAGTTCCACTCTTCGTTAACTGATGCATCATCACCGGCAAGACGGCGAAGAGTTTTACCGCGGCGAACATCGGTACGCATATCGCAACCAGAAGCGCAGTGCTCACAAGCAGATGGTGTTGACACTAAATCAAATGGACGTGCGCGGAAGCGATAAGAAGCACCGGTTAATGCACCTACAGGACAGATTTGCACAGCGTTGCCTGAGAAATAAGATTTGAACGGTTGCTTTTCGTAAATTCCAACTTGCTGAAGTGCGCCACGCTCATTCAAAGTAATGAAAGGATCGCTCGCGATTTGATCTGAAAAACGAGTGCATCGCGCACATAAAACACAGCGTTCACGGTCAAGTAGGACCTGTGAAGAGATATTGATTGGCTTTTCAAATGTGCGCTTAACGCCCTCAAAACGTGTTTCGCTACGGCCAGTGCTCATCGCTTGATTTTGCAATGGACACTCGCCACCTTTATCGCAGACTGGGCAATCGAGTGGGTGATTGATGAGCAAAAGCTCCATCACGCCCTTCTGTGCTTTATCGGCAACGGCTGAGGTGAGTTGAGTTTTTACAATCATTCCTGGTTCAACTGGGATTGTGCAGGATGCTTGTGGCTTAGGGAATGCGCGGCCATTGATTTCAATATCGACTAAGCACTGACGGCATGCACCGACTGGATCAAGAAGTGGGTGATCGCAGAAACGTGGAATTTGAATTCCAAGTTGTTCGGCTGCACGAATTACTAAAGTTCCTTTTGGAACGCTAACTTCAAAACCATCGATAACGACGGTAATCATGTCTACGATTTCAGTAGTGGTCATTTAAGCACCCGCCCCAACAAATAACGTCGAAGCAACTGGATCAAATGGGCATCCACCTTGAGTCATGTGTGCGATGTATTCGTCGCGGAAATATTTAATTGATGAAGTGATGGGGCTCGTTGCGCCGTCACCAAGGGCGCAGAACGAGCGACCCAAGATGTTGTCACAGAGATCTAGCAGTTTCGCAAGGTCGGCTTCAGTGCCTTTTCCGGCTTCTAAGTCGCGCAAGATTTGGACTAACCACCATGTGCCTTCGCGACATGGTGTGCACTTACCGCAAGATTCATGCTTATAGAACTCGGTCCAGCGCAGTACTGCACGCACGACACAAGTCGTCTCATCAAATATTTGAAGTGCTTTAGTGCCGAGCATTGAACCTGCAGCAGCTACACCATCGTAATCAAGCGGAGTATCTAAATGTTCAGCAGTAAAGATTGGAGTTGATGATCCACCAGGAGTCCAGAACTTCAAAGTATGGCCATTACGAATTCCGCCTGAGAGTTCAAGGATTTCGCGCAAAGTTATTCCAAGAGGTGCTTCGAATTGACCTGGGTTATTTACATGGCCTGATAGTGAATAAAGCGTGGTTCCCTTGCTCTTTTCAGTGCCCATTGATTGGTACCACTCGGCGCCCTTTAAAATTATCTCTGGAACCGATGCAATTGACTCAACGTTATTTACAACAGTTGGACGTGCATACAAACCAGCAATCGCTGGGAATGGGGGGCGCAAACGGGGTTGTCCACGGAAACCTTCGAGTGAATCCAAGAGCGCAGTCTCTTCACCGCAAATATATGCACCGGCGCCGACATGTAAAACCAAGTCGATGCCTTTACCAAGGTGTCCAGCTTTATAAGCATCTTCAATCGCTTGATTGAGTCGGCGAACAACATGTGTAACTTCGCCACGAATATAAATGAAAGCGTGCTTAGCGCGAATTGCATGGCAAGCAATGATGCAGCCTTCGATTAATACATGGGGGTTAGCCATAAGCAAAGGCATATCTTTACAAGTGCCCGGCTCTGACTCATCTGCGTTAACAACTAAGTAGTGATCTTTATTATCGCCCTGTGGAATAAATCCCCACTTCATTCCGGTTGGGAAACCTGCTCCACCGCGACCACGTAGACCTGAATCTTTTACTAACTGAATTACTGCATCAGGCTCCATCGCTAAAGCTTTTTTGGAAGCTTTGTATCCACCATTGCGTGTATAGCCTGCAATCGTGAATGAATCTTTCTCATCCCAATGTGCTGAAAGTACGGGCACTAACTTCGACATTATTTGCCCTCCTTTGAAAGCTTTAAACCAAGTAGTGAAGGTTCACCAGCTTGAACACCTTCATTAGCTTTTCCATCGTTGATACCAGCAAGAACTGCCGATGCTTCTTTCCATGTAACTAAAGTATTTGGACCGCGTGTAGGTGGCGTTGGATTTCCATTGCGCATCGAATCGACTAAGTCTTTTGACGACTGAACAGTTTGATTGTCGTAGAACTCCCAGTTCGCCATAACAACTGGGGCGTAATCACATGCGGCATTGCACTCGATATGTTCGAGGGAGACTTTGCCATCGGCAGTAACCCCATCGTTCTCTACGCCGAGGTGCTCTTTAAGGCCAGCAAATATGGCATCTCCGCCCATTACTGCGCATAAAGTGTTTGTGCATACGCCAACATGGTATTCGCCAACCGGCTTGCGCTTGTACTGGGTATAAAAGGTTGCAACTGCTGAAACTTCTGCAGTCTCTAGCGTTAAAAGTTTTGCAATTAACTCGATACCTTCACCGTTAACAAAGCCAATGCGCGATTGCACAAAGTGCAATAGCGGCATGATTGCAGAGCGAGAGCGTGGATAACGTTTAATAATCGAATCCATAGTTTCTAGATCTTGCGCAGAATAAGCCATTAGCGGTCAACGCCTCCCATAACTGGGTCGATAGATGCAACTGCACCAATAATGTCAGCGATCATTCCGCCCTCGCTCATTGCAGAGGTTGCTTGTAAGTTATTAAAAGATGGTTCGCGGAAGTGAACTCGGTAAGGTCGAGTACCGCCATCGGAGACAACATGTGCGCCAAGCTCTCCGCGAGGGGATTCAATCGCTTGATAAACCTGACCCGCAGGAACATGGAAACCTTCGGTAACCAATTTAAAGTGGTGGATAAGTGACTCCATTGAAGTTCCCATAATTTCACGGATGTGATTGAGAGAGTTACCAAGACCGTCGCTGCCAAGGGCAAGTTGGGCTGGCCAAGCAATCTTCTTATCGGCAACCATTACTGGTGCACCATCTAAATCTTCCAACTTATCTAAAGCTTGTTCGATGATTCGCAATGACTGCTCAAGCTCATTCATGCGAATTAAGAATCGACCATACACATCGCATGTATCGGCAGTTACTACGTCAAAGTTGTAGTTTTCATATCCGCAATATGGCTGCACTTTACGCAAATCCCAAGGCAATCCAGTTGAACGAAGAACGGGGCCAGTGATACCGAGAGTGGTCGCGCCAGCTAAATCTAAGTAACCAATTCCCTGTGTTCGCTTCATCCAGATGGAGTTTCCGACAAGAAGAGATGTGTTGTCCTTAAAGTTCTTGCGCATGAGTTTTACCGCATCACGAATCTTTGGGATTGCACCTTCTGGAAGATCCTGTTGGACGCCGCCTGGGCGGATATAGGCCATATTCATACGTAAACCAGAGATCATTTCAAAGATATCAAGGACTATCTCGCGTTCACGGAAAGCAAAGAACATCGGAGTGATTGCACCAAGTTCGAGAGCGCCGGTACCAAGAGCAACCATATGTGAGGAGATTCGATTGAGTTCCATCATCATCACGCGAATAACACTGGCGCGCTCTGGAACATCTGCAGTAATACCTAGAAGTTTTTCAATAGCTAGGCAGTATGCGGTCTCGTTAAAAATTGGCCCTAAATAATCCATGCGCGTTACAAAAGTTGTGCCTTGGGTCCAGTTACGGAACTCCATGTTCTTTTCAATTCCAGTATGCAAGTAACCAATTCCGCATCGAACCTCAGTAACAGTTTCGCCTTCGAGTTCAAGAACTAATCGGAGCACGCCGTGAGTCGATGGATGCTGTGGACCCATGTTGACAACTACGCGCTCCTCTTTGGTAGCGCCAATCTCTTGAACGAGTGAATCCCAATCTCCGCCAGTTACAGAGAAAACTGTGCCCTCTGTAGTTTCGCGTGAAGGAGCGTATGGATCAAATGTTGTCATTTGTAGCTCCTGCGATCACTTGGCGGCGGTGTAGTTGCACCTTTGTACTCAACAGCGATTCCACCGAGTGCGTAATCTTTACGTTGTGGATGGCCTTGCCAGTCATCTGGCATCAAAATTCTTGTAAGTCCTGGATGGCCATCAAAAATGATTCCAAACATGTCAAAAGTTTCGCGCTCGTGCCAGTTATTTCCAGCCCACACTTCAACCAGCGTAGGAATGTGCGCATCAGAATCTGCGACCGTAACTTCAAGGCGAATGCGGCGATTATTTGTGAGTGAAAGTAGTGGATAAACAGCGACAAGCTCTTGGCCGACATTTTGTGGATAGTGAATTCCAGAAACACCCATGCACATTTCGAATTTGAGTGAATCGCGCAAAACCATTGCAACTTCTACGAGCTTTTCGCGTTTAACATGCAAAGTTAGTTCACCACGATCGACAACTACGCGTTCAATGGCAGTTGAAAACTCGGGATAAGCACGTTCTAAATCATCTGCAACATCATCAAAATAACCGCCATATGGACGCTCAGATGAGCCTGTAGATGCGGCAGTACGGGCAAGACCACCGTAGCCAGATGTATCGCCGGTACCGCGGGCGCCGAACATTCCTGATTCAGTCATTTATGCGAGCAAACCCTTCAACTGATGGGTTGGCTTCGCGTTCATGGCTGCGAGTTCAACTTCCTTAATTATCTGTGCACGATTAGATCCAAGTTTTTCAACATTAATCTTTTCGTGAAGTTTCAAAATTGCATCCATTAACATTTCAGGGCGAGGTGGGCAGCCAGGAAGATAAATATCAACTGGAACAACATGGTCGACACCTTGAACAATTGCATAGTTGTTAAACATTCCACCTGATGATGCGCATGCACCCATAGCTAATACCCATTTTGGTGCTGACATTTGATCATAAATTTGGCGCAAAACTGGCGCCATCTTGTTAGAAACTCGCCCAGCGACAATCATTAAATCGGCTTGGCGAGGTGATGCTCGAAAAACTTCCATACCAAAACGTGAAATGTCATACTTGGCTGCAGAACCAACGGCCATCATTTCAATGGCGCAACATGCAAGACCGAAAGTTGCTGGCCACAGTGAGTTCTTGCGCATGTAACCGGCAAGTTTTTCAACTGTAGTTAAAAGGAAACCGCTCGGTATCTTTTCTTCGAGACCCATCTATTAATCCCATTCCAATCCGCCGCGGCGCCAAACATATGCATAGGCGACGAAGACGGTTGCAATGAAGATTGCCATTTCGACAAGCCCAAATACGCCCAATTTGTCAAAAGTTACTGCCCATGGGTAGAGGAAAACGATTTCAATATCAAAAATAATAAAAAGCATCGCAGTTAAAAAATACTTAACTGGAAAACGTCCGCCCTCGGCGGCTTGTGGTGATGGTTCAATTCCGCACTCGTAAGCATCTAACTTGGCGCGGTTATATCGAGCGGGGCCAGTAAGTGCTCCTGCTACGACCGAGATCAAAGCAAAGCCAAAGCCAATTGCCCCTAGCACCAGAATCGGCACATATGGATTCGATGTGGATATCACGTACGAAATCCTAAGGCGGTATGACCCATGCTTGTGACCGCTAGCCCTTAATCCCGCTGTGAACTGCAACAACCCCGAAAGTAAGGTTTTTCCAGCTCACGTGGCCCCAACCAGCGGCCTTCATCGCCGCGGCCAACCCGGCCTGATCTGGCCAAGCTCTGATGGATTCAGCTAAATACACGTATGCATCCGGGTTTGAGGCGGTTTTGCGGGCGATGGCCGGCAGTGCGCGCATCAAATAACCCATATATAGGCTGCGAAACGGGCGCCAGGTGGGGTGGGAGAACTCAACGATGACCATTCGTCCACCAGTCTTGGTCACGCGGAGCGCCTCGGCGAGCGCTTTGGGGTAGTCCACCGTGTTTCTAAGGCCAAAAGAGATTGTCGTGACGTCAAAGCTCTCATTCTCAAAGGGCAGGTTGAGGGCATCGGCCTTGGAGAAATTCAAATATGGGCGGGATATTCGACCCTGGGCGAGCATGCCCTCCGAGAAATCCGTTGACAAGACAGTCGCTCCGGCCTTGTGAAGGGGCTCCGAGGAAGAGCCAGGCCCAGCGGCAATATCTAGAATCCTCATGCCAGGGGCTGGGGCAATAATCTTTGTCGCTGCACGGCGCCAGGCTTTGGTGCGGCCCAGGGATAAGAGATCGTTTACAACGTCATACCGCTTTGCAACTCCGTCAAACATCGCGGCAACTTCATCGGGATCTTTGCCTAGATTCGCGCGGGACATGGCTGCATTCTCCCTTGAAGTAGGCTCATCCACAACTTACCCGCACCTTAAGGAGAATCGCATGTCATTTCCGGCTAGCTCCCTTCGCGCGCAAGTCTTCCCACGCAGCTCGGCCCTGACGAATGCCACTTTAGTTGCGGGAGGAACAATCTTTCTTGCAGCGCTGGCACAAATTGCAATTCCAATACCTGGATCACCTGTTCCGGTGACTGGGCAGACTTTGGGTGTGCTTCTTATTGGAACTACGTATGGAGCAGGTCTTGGGCTGACAACTTTTGCGACGTATTTACTTGCTGGCATAGCAGGTGCGCCAGTATTTGCTGGTGCAAGTTATGGCATTGAAAAAATTACTGGCGCAACTGGTGGATATTTATTTGGCATGATGGTTTCAACGTATCTATTGGGATTGCTCGCAAATCGGCGCTTGGATCAAAGATTTTTAACTGCGCTTCCATCAATGTTATTAGGAACTTTAACCACTTTTACTTTTGGTCTTCTGTGGCTTGCACATTTCACGAGAAAAGATTGGGCTTGGACAATTAATGCGGGTTTAACGCCTTTTATTTTTGGCGAAATTCTAAAGATTGTAATCGCAGGAACTTCAATGCCACTTCTTTGGCGCTTCGTTAATAATAGGCAACGATAGAAAGTTCTTAATGCCCACTTTAATTCCAGTAACTACTACGCACCTTGGTGAGCACTTGCCTTTGCTCGATCTCTTGCCCGATTCACATCCTGTAGCTTGGGTGAGAGCTGGCGAAGGTTTAGTTGGTTGGGGCATTCATGCAACAACGACTGTTAGTGGTCCACATCGATTTACCGAAGCACGTAATTGGTGGTTACAACAGCTTGAGAGTTTTGCCGTTACTAATTCCGTCCATGGAAGCGGAACTGGCCCGATTCTATTTGCTTCATTTTCTTTTTCAGATGACGATGAATCGGTTTTAACAATTCCGCAAGTAATCGTGGGCAAAAAGAGCGATAAGTCCTGGATTACTTGGATTGGTACATCGGCGCAACCAGAACTAACTCTGACTGCGCCGACACTTACTAGTAACTCGATTATTTGGGATGACAATGAAGGTGCCGACTCTGCTTGGAAAGCTGGAGTGTCAACGGCAGTTGGTCGTATTCAAAATGGCGCGCTCGATAAAGTTGTTCTGGCAAGAGATTTCACTGGGCACTCGCAGAACGACATTGAACCACGCACTATTTTAAAGAAGTTAGCGGCTGAATACCCGTCAACATGGAGTTTTGCAGTAGCCGGACTGGTTGGAGCAACACCCGAACTACTACTTCGATTAACTCGCAAAATGGTGACCTCCCGAGTTCTGGCTGGAACGATTCGTAAAACCGGCGATGACGAGCGCGACTTAGCGCTTGCCGCATCTTTAGCACGATCATCCAAAGATTTGGAAGAGCACGAGTATGCCGTGCGTTCTGTCGCCGATGCACTTGAACCATTTTGCACATCGACAAATGTTCCTGAATCACCTTACGTTTTGCATTTAGCAAATGTGATGCACTTGGCCACAGATGTAACTGGAGCTCTCGCTGAAAAATTAGCTCACGTCGACGCCTTTACAATTCTCGAACAACTCCATCCATCCGCTGCAGTTTGTGGAACTCCTTACAAACAAGCTTCGGAATTAATCGATGAGATTGAAGTAATCTCCCGTGGCAGATACGCCGGTCCAGTTGGTTGGATAGATGCTGCCGGTGATGGTGAGCTTGGTATTGCCCTTCGATGCGGGCAGATTGAAGACAATTCCATTCGAATCTTTGCTGGGTGTGGAATCGTCTCTGGCTCTGATCCAGAAAAAGAACTTGCTGAAAGTGAAGCTAAATTTGTTCCAATGCGCAGTGCTCTAAATTAAATTGAGTCCATCTTTTCATAGATAGACTTTAGATTATCGGCATTTGCTTCTCGCGATTGAACGTTCGCAACAACTACAGAGATACCTTTTACTGGAGCGGCGAGAACTTTCTTGAGTTGGGCAATGGTTGTAATGGTCGAAGAGGCAACACCGAAGGACTGCGCAATTGCTGCAGGATCTAAACCATGGGGTGTCCCAAAAACAGTTTCAAAGCCCTCAATATTGCGCTGAGGCAGCGTCGAAAAGATTCCGCCGCCGTCATTGTTAATTACGATAAATCTGCAATTAATATCCTCGTTAGTGATTAAACCCGTAATGTCATGAAGGAAAGCCAGATCGCCAATGACGGCAAATGTTTGTGCGTGGCCAGAAGCAATACCTAAGGCGGTCGAAATATTGCCGTCTATTCCAGCTAAACCACGGTTAGCGTACGTTGTTAATCCGCTGCGCGGTGATGCGAAACCTTCGATGTCTCGAATTGGGCGCGATGAAGAGACAAATAACGCCGAGCCATCGGGAATTCCGGCGCCTATCTCTCGAGCAATGGTTGCCTCACTCCACTCATTGAATTCACTCAGTAGCTTCGAGCAGCGCTGTGAATACTTTTGCCATTGTGCAATCCACTCATCGGATGCCATAACGGTATCTAAAGCGGGAATCTCCGTAAATCGTTTGTCTCCGGCGCGATCACTATCAACTGTTGCAATCCGTGGATCGATTACATAAGTGATTGGTGCAAGGCCTGCAAGAGAATTTATTGATCGTGAAAGTGTTGTTCGTCCAATTACGATGACGGCTTGAGGCGCTAAGACACTTCTTACCTGCGGTGATGTTAAAAAGATTGATGCATGTCCGATGGCATCTGGAAATGAAAGCGGGTCTTCGGCAACGATTGGCCAGTTAAGTTTTTTCGCAAACTTTGTCACGTCGGCGACACTTAAGCCACCTCGATCATGTCCAATAATTAAAACGCCGCGGCTGGCTTGCACTTTCAGTGTTATTGATTTTGCACGGGACTTGAATGCAACTGGCGTCACCTCAATTTCATCTAACCACGTAGTTGATTCATCGGGGAGCAATGGCTCATCAAATTGAAGATTCAAATGCACTGGACCAAAACGCAGACTATCGAGCGGGAGTTCCATTGGAAAAACTGGACCGTCAATATCGGCGAAGTAGCGGACGGCCTTTCCAAAGATGCGCGCCTGCTCAGTTGTTTGATTAGCACCAGTACGTCGAAGCATCGCTGGTCGATCGGCAGTTAAAACTAATAGTGGTGCATTTGTATGGTTCGCCTCTAAAACCGCTGGGTGATAATTGGCAACGGCTGTTCCGCTCGTGCAAACTACGGGCACTGGGCGACCCGTAGATTTAGTTAAGCCGAGCGCAAAAAATGCACCGGTTCGCTCATCAATTCGAATATGGATTTTAATTAGACCCCGCGTTGCAGCAGCGTTAAACGCCAATGACAGTGGAGCATTTCGGGAGCCCGGCGAGATGACTACATCCGTAATTCCAGATTCAATAATCTGCCGAACGATTACGCGGGC
>CAILBF010000215.1 GCA_903832395.1 uncultured Actinomycetes bacterium
GTGATGGTAACTGGAATCGATGTGCGCACGGCATCAAGAGATCGAAATAATGCAATTGCCGGAAAACTTGGAGTCACATCAACGATTAATTTTCTAGCCGAAGAGATTGCGACGGCTACGACGCAACAAGCGGATGTAGCAATTGCTTTGCATGCATGCGATACGGCAACCGATGATGCAATCGCTTGGGCGGTTAAGGGCGGTGCGAAGCTTTTGTTAATTGCACCATGTTGTCACCATGATATTCAACGACAGATGGATGTGAGTCCTGAACCATGGGCTGCGATGACTAAGTTTGGTTTAATGAAGGAGCGGTTAGGGGATTTATTAACTGATTCGCTGCGAGCCCAGATTTTGCGTATAGCTGGATATCGCGTTGATGTCATTGAATTTATTGGCGGTGAACATACGCCTCGCAATCTCATGATTCGCGCAGTTAAGACTGGCGCATCCCCTGAAGCCATTGATATTGAGAGATATCGAGAGATATGCGCGCAATGGGGCATCACTCCAGCCCTTGAGAAGAAACTTCCAACTCTCTTCATCGGTTAGACTCCACGCATGTCGAAAGTCCTAGCGTCACTTCCAGTTGGCCAAAGAGTAGGCATCGCCTTTTCGGGCGGGCTTGATACATCAGTGGCCGTTGCGTGGATGCGTGCAAAAGGCGCGATTCCTTGCACATACACCGCAGATCTTGGTCAATACGACGAACCTGATATCGATTCGGTTCCAGATCGCGCAAAAGAGTATGGCGCCGAGATTGCACGTCTTGTCGATTGCAAGAGCGCACTAGTCGAAGAGGGGCTTGCGGCAATTGCATGCGGTGCTTTTCATATTCGCAGCGGACTCAAGCAGTATTTCAACACGACACCTTTGGGTCGTGCAGTAACGGGCACAATGTTGGTGCGTGCAATGCACGCAGACTCTGTTGAAATCTGGGGCGATGGTTCGACTTATAAAGGTAATGACATTGAGCGTTTTTACCGTTACGGGCTTTTAGCTAATCCAAATTTAAGAATTTATAAGCCTTGGCTAGATGCCGATTTCGTAAACGAGCTTGGCGGGCGTAAAGAGATGTCAGAGTGGCTAGTGGCTAACGGCCTGCCATATCGCGACAGTACTGAAAAAGCCTACTCAACCGATGCCAATATTTTGGGTGCGACTCATGAGGCAAAGAGTTTAGAGAACTTAGATACATCGGTTGAGTTAGTTCAACCGATTATGGGAGTTCGTTTTTGGGATCCAACAGTAAAGATCGATAGCGAAGATGTAACCATTAACTTTGTTCAAGGTCGCCCAGTTTCAATTAACGGCAAGGATTTCAGTGACGTTGTTGCACTCATGCAAGAGGCCAATGCGATTGGCGGACGCCATGGTCTTGGAATGGCCGATCAAATAGAAAACCGCATCATTGAAGCTAAGAGCCGCGGAATTTATGAAGCTCCCGGAATGGCCCTGCTGTTCATTGCTTATGAGCGTTTAATAAGTGCGATTCATAACGAAGACACCATTGCTAATTACCACGCAGAAGGTCGTCGCTTAGGCCGTCTGCTCTATGAAGGTCGTTGGTTAGATCCACAAGCGCTGATGCTTCGCGAATCGCTACAACGCTGGGTCGCATCGGCCGTAACCGGCTCTGTAACTTTGCGAATGCGTCGCGGTGACGACTACTCAATTATTAATACAACTGGACCAGCACTGAGCTATCACCCAGACAAGTTGTCGATGGAGCGCACGGAAAATGCCGCCTTTGGTCCCGTTGATCGCATCGGACAGCTCACTATGCGTAACTTAGATATCGCCGATACTCGTGCAAAATTAGAGATGTACCGCGCACAGGGTCAATTGGGCGATGGCGAATTTAAATTAATCGGAGAGCTAGAGTAACTCCTAAGAGGGTTAGCCACTCAGGTTTTAGTGTAATTCCAAGTTTAAAACACCTTTCTGAAGCACAGCGGGTTAGTCTGCGTTGTTCCTGTGTCGACAACTAACAACGGAGAAGCTCAATGAAGAAACTTCACATTCTCACCACAACTGTGGTCCTAGCTTTGGCGATTGGATCGCTTTCATTTGCCGGAGCTAATGCTGAGGAGAATTCAAATAGTGGTGAGAGTAAAACGAAGTCATCTAATTCTTCAACCGAGTTCAAGGGTTCAAGTGTTCGCTCACATGGTTACCCGGTTGCTAACGTGAGTGCATCTGCGGGCGGGACAAACAGTCAAAGTCAAGATGCATCAGTCGGCAACGATGATGCCAACTCTGAGTTAGTGTGGCAGCAAGCAAATAAAGCAAATGAAAATAATGATAAAAAGGCTGCGGGAAATGCCAAAGTACTGGGTTCAATAGCTTCATCACCCATAGTTTTTCATACTGGTGGTTTCGGTGGTATTTATTCCGGTCCAGTTCAAATCATTCCAGTATGGGTCGGCACATGGAGCGATGCGCGAAAGGCGGCATGGAATTCAATTCTGGGAAATCTTGTAACAAGCCTGGGAGGTACTGGCGATATTGCAACGGCCAATCAAGTCTTCAATACGAATACTTTGTACTTTACAACTAAAGCCAAACCAACCGCGAAATTAACTTGGTCTACTCCATTAATTCCGAGCGCGACTGTGCCGGCAACGCTGGCTGCTGCAAGTAGTGGAATAGTTCCTGTAAGTGATGCCAATGTTGCGCAATACATTAATCTGGCGCTAAGCACTTCAAAGGTAAGTACACCGACTGTAGGATTTAAAGCAATATATCTTTACCTCGGTGCGGCAGATACGCGACTATCTTCAGGCTTCGGTACGGCTTACTGTGGATGGCACACGTACGGTACTTTGGGAGCAAGCAATATTCCCTATATTGCAATTCAGGATTTTACGTCAACATATTACAGTGCTTGCTCTGCCCAAACTGTTACACCTAATTTAGACATACCCCTTGATGCTATGGCTAGCGTGCTCGTCCATGAAATCGACGAATCCATTACGGACGCTGATTTGCGTACCTGGTATGACAGTAGAGGCGCAGAGAATGCAGATAAATGTGCATGGTCATTCGGAACCACTACCTTATTAAACGGAGCCAAATATAATTTCACAGCTGGCGCGAAAAATTATCTAATTCAGCGCAATTGGCTGGCTAATAACATTGTGACTGACGTTAGTAATGGCAGTGCCTGCGTAACGAAGAATTAACCCTAGGGCAGCTGCTGGCCTGACAGGGTTGTATCCAACTCCTTGGTAGGTTTAGGGCATGAAATCAAAAAATCTCACCAGCAAGTTAGCGATCGCAGCGATTATTGCGCTGTCGATTGCATCCCTATCTGCATGCGGAGGAAAAGATAAAGTGGCAGAAACTACTGCAGTACCCGGACTTCCTGCAGTAACGGCCAATGCCGGTGCTGCACCAACTATCACTGCTCCAACAGGAACACCGCCTGCAACATTGCAGACTCAGGACATAATCGTTGGTACTGGTGCGCCAGTTCTAGCAACTTCAACACTGACGGTTCAATACACGTTAATGTCTTGGTCTAATGGGAAAATTGTTGAGTCGTCTTGGACTGGTGGACAGCCTGCGACCTTCCCACTCTCTGGCGTAATCGCTGGTTGGCAACAGGGCCTACCAGGTGCAAAGGTTGGAGGACGACGTTTGCTCGTCATCCCAGCTGATCTCGGATATGGACCAAGTGGTTCCGGACCAATTGGACCAAATGAAACATTAATCTTCGTCGTCGACATCATTGGAGTCTCATAAATGAAACTACGTACATTTTTGGCTGAATTAGTTGGTACTGGAATTTTGGCAATGGCAATCGTTGGCTCTGGAATAATGGCCACCAACTTAACTCAGGATGTTGCTCTGCAACTTTTGATTGTTTCACTTGCCACATTTCTAATTTTGGCAGTTCTCATTCAAATGCTGGGACCAATAAGCGGCGCTCATTTTAACCCAGCAGTTACGTTAGTAACTTTCATTAACAAGGGAATATCAGGCATAACTGCTCTTAATTATTTAGTGACGCAAGTTATCGGAGCATTTATTGGTGTAGTTCTTGCTAATGTGATGTTCACTCTTCCAGCAATCGGGACTTCAACCCATGTTAAATCAGGCTCACGCCTGTTATTGAGTGAAGTCGTAGCAACTGCCGGCTTAATTCTTGTGATCCAAATGGTAGGTAAGCAAAATGAGGGTCGATTTGTACCCCTAGCGGTCGCAGGCTGGATTGGAAGCGCTTATTTCTTCACCTCCTCGACAACTTTTGCTAACCCTGCCGTAACCTTCGCGCGTGCTTTCAGCGATACATTTACTGGTATCAAGATGTCTTCAGTACCAGGATTCGTTATTGCCGAACTAGTTGGCGCAGTAATCGGACTTGGCATAGCCAAGGGATTGAGTAGTGAGCGCTAAGCCTTCAGTTCTATTTGTTTGTGTTCATAATGCCGGCCGCTCTCAAATGGCGGCCGGCTTTATGCATCACTTAGGCAAAGGTCGGGTAGATGTTTTATCTGCGGGCTCTGCGCCGAAAGATTCGATTAACCCAGTTGCCATTGCCGCCATGGCCGAAGTCGGTATCGACATCGCCAATAATGTGCCCAAAGTATTAACGCCAGAGGCCGTTCAAGCATCCGATGTTGTAATCACTATGGGCTGTGGTGATGCTTGCCCGTTTTATCCTGGCAAACGTTATGAGGACTGGGTCCTGGATGATCCTGCTGGCCAAGGAATCGAATCAGTGAGAGTTATTCGAGATGAAATAAAGATGCGTGTAGTAGCGCTACTTTCCGAACTTATTTAGGCTCAATAAACTCTTTTTAGAGTGGCAACCCTCGTATTTACCGATGAAATTTTAGTGCCATGGCCTAACGTTTATCCACGTAAGCAAGGAATCTTGCTTAAACGGAGGGAAAATAAATGACTGGCTGGATTGCAGATTTCATGAACCATCCTGCAACGTATTTAAAATCAGGATGGTTTCAAATTTCAGTAACTAATCTCGTAGTAATTGTATTAATGCTTACTATTTTCGCTTGTGCGGTACTCATCCCGTTTCCAAAAGATAAGCATGAGGACGACAAATGAGCGAGATGTGGACGGCAAAACTGCGAAAGAAGTGGCAGAAAGAACTTCCAATTGAGAAACTTCTCCCCGATGATCAGCCAGCGTATGTTGCATCATGGATATATGTATTTGGCGTATTAACACTTTGCGCACTAGCGATGATTATTTTCTCCGGAATTATTCTGGCCTTCCAAGGCCCAGCTTGGTATCACACTTCTCATGCAGGAAAATTTACGAACAGCCTTCACTTCTGGAGCGTTCAGTTGTTCTTTGTTTTCATGGTTATTCACTTGTGGGGTAAGTTTTGGATGGCAGCTTGGCGCGGAAAGCGCTTTGCCACATGGGCAACAGGTGCCATTGCATTCGTAGCATCTATTGCAACGGCATTTACCGGTTACTTAGTTCAGACTAACTTTGACTCGCAGTGGATCTCATTTGAAGCTAAAGATGGCTTTAACTCTGTCGGAGTGGGTGCTTGGTTCACCGTTACAAACTTAGGACAGATGCTTCTTCTCCATGTTGCATTTTTGCCCTTAATTTTAGGTGCCATAACCATTGTGCACGTATTGATGGTACGAAAGCGCGGCGTTGTTCCACCTATCGACGCGCAGCCTTCTGAAGCCAGTGAGGTAGGACGATGAAATCCAATAATGATGCAAAACGCGCCTTTGATGCCGCCCCTTGGAAAGGCCCAACTAAGCGCTACGACATCGTCAAAGAGGGATCAATCGCCCTCGTTTTCGTAGTTATTTTAACCATTGCACTGTCGTTGCTTATGGGTTCACCCGACGAGCCACCGCTTACCTTTAAAGGCTGGGCAGTCAGCAATGCCGATAATTTTTATGCAACTGCCGTTCAAGAATTAGCTGGCACAAGTGGCACTGCTACATATGGTCCTCCATATAACAAGGCATCCGATGGTCTCAATATGGGTCCACTGTGGTTACAAAAATGGGTAGGCGTTACTCGCCCTATTGATTCAGTCAATGACTTTGTGATTGCACCTCTTAGTACACAGGTGATGTCA
>CAILBF010000216.1 GCA_903832395.1 uncultured Actinomycetes bacterium
CCAGTAGCTATGGAGGGCACCGGGTTTTTAGGTCAAGCCGCAGAAAATGTGTACCACTTAGAAAAAGATGATGTTTATTTGGTCGGAACTAGTGAAGTTCCGTTAGCAGCATTTCATATGGACGAAGTTTTGCCTGCAGAGAAATTACCGATTCGATACGCTGGATATTCCTCATGTTTTCGGCGCGAGGCGGGAACTTACGGCAAAGACACTCGAGGAATTATTCGAGTTCACCAATTTGATAAAGTTGAAATGTTTTCTTTTTGTCACCCCGATCAAGCTAAAGAAGAGCACAAGCGTTTATTGCAGTGGGAGAAAGACTTCCTAAACGCCATGGAGATTCCTTACCGCGTGATTGATGTGGCATCTGGGGATTTAGGCTCGAGTGCTAACCGTAAATTTGATATTGAAGCGTGGATTCCAACTCAAAACGCTTATCGCGAAGTCACAAGTACATCGAACTGCACAGAGTTCCAAGCTCGCCGATTAAACATTCGCTTTAAGGATGCCGATGGCACAAAAGCCGTTGCTACATTGAATGGAACTTTAGTTGCAATTCCACGCATGATTGTTGCGATTTTAGAAAACCACCAAAATGCTGATGGGTCAGTAAACATCCCTAAAGCACTTCAACCATTCTTGGGCAAAGAACGATTTGAGTTGGTGTGAGTAAGCGTCCCAAACTAATTGCAACGGATTTAGATGGAACAATAGTTCGACATGACGGAACTATTTCAGCACGTACAGTCGAAGCTTTTTCAAAAGCGAATGCGATGGGTATACATATTTATTTTGTCACAGGGCGCCCACCGCGTTGGATGAATGAAATTCGAGATGCTTTTGGATTCGGCGAAGCGATCTGCGGCAATGGCGCAATGTTGTATGACCTCAAAAGTAGTACTGTCACTGAAGAGTGGATGATTTCTAAAGACGTTCAAATCGAAGTTGCACATCGGATGAGAGCTGCAGTCCCACCAATCTCTTTTGCAATTGAATCACATGACTACTACCACCGCGAAAAAAGTTATGTACCGCGTTGGGATATTGGATTAGATAATGTAGGCGTCGAAAGAATTGAAAATGCCGTTAGAGGCCCAGCATTTAAAATGTTAGCTCGTTGTAGCGGGGGCGAATTTACATCGGACGAAATGTTAGAGGTTGCAGTTCGCGAACTCGAAGGTTTAGTGACAGTCACACATTCCAACGCCAAAGAATCCTTGCTTGAGATTTCAGCTTTAGGTATCTCCAAAGGTCAAACTCTTGCAAAAGTCGCGGGGCGATTAGAGATAGAGGCTAAAGACTGCATCTCATTTGGCGATAACCCAAATGATTTTTCAATGTTGGAATGGTGTGGACGCTCATTTGCAATGGCCGATGGACACCCAGATGGATATAAATTCTCAACTGGAATCGCCCGCCCACACGATGAAGATGGCGTTGCCATTGTCATAGAGGAATTATTGGATCTGCCCGCCTAAATTCGCTCGATTATTGGATAGCCCTTTATTCAGGTAACCTCTCCCACGGAGGGCTCGCATAGCGGCCGAGTGCACCGGTCTTGAAAACCGGCAAACGAAAGTTTCGTGGGTTCAAATCCCACGCCCTCCGCCATTTTTCTCAGCTTATGTGGCTGAGTTCATAGCCTTTAAGCACGTACTTTTCTAGCCGTTTTTTCGCGGTAAGAGGACACTAACCCCTAGTGAATTACCTAAAAGTGCGTCAAGTAAGGGGCTAGGAAATGTCAGGTGTCTTTTCGCCAACTAGGGCAAAAATAAAAGAGCGCACCCTCCGTACTGATAAGTGGTGGCTACAACCGGCCATCACATTCGGTGTTCTTTTTTCATTTGTCATTTATGCAACATTTCGTGCATTTGAAAACAAATATTATTTCTCAGAGCCTTTGATTTCACCTTTCTATTCACCGTGCCTTTCCACTTCATGTGAACCTGGCAGTGCCCTTTCATTCTTAGGTCAACCCTTTAATAATAAGTATTTCGGTGTTGGAATTTCTCCCGCGTTATTTATTTTGATCTTCCCACTTGGTTTCCGAATGACCTGTTATTACTATCGCAAGGCTTACTACCGTGCATTTTGGATGTCGCCACCTGCATGTGCAGTTGCTGAACCACACACAAAATATACGGGCGAAACTCGCGCACCACTTATTTTGCAGAACAGTCACCGTTGGTTTTTCTATGCAGGTTTGGTATTCAATGTAATTTTAACGTGGGACACAATTTTGGCATTTAGAAACGAGAACAAAGAGTGGGGACACATGAGCGTCGGAACTCTCGTGTTCTTATTCTCAACTGCAATGCTCTGGATGTATTCCTTGTCATGTCACACTTGTCGCCACACTCTCGGTGGTCGCTTAAAGCATTTCTCAAAGCACCCAGTGCGTTACAAGGCATGGACGATAGTTTCTGTGCTTAACCATAAACACCCAACTTTTGCTTGGATCTCACTCTTCGGAGTTGCAAGTGCCGATATTTATGTCCGCGCGGTTGCATCTGGTGCAATCACTAACTTCTACTTCTTCTAAAGGGAATCGACATGACACAGTTAGAGCGCCATTCATACGATGTCCTGGTAATTGGGGCAGGCGGGGCCGGTTTGCGTGCAGCGGTTGAAGCACGAGAGTCAGGCTTGCGCGTTGCAATTATTTGTAAATCACTATTTGGTAAAGCCCACACGGTTATGGCCGAAGGTGGCGCCGCAGCATCAATGGGTAACGTCAATGAGAAAGATAACTGGATGGTCCACTTTCGCGACACTATGCGCGGGGGCAAATTCCTCAATCATTTCCGCATGGCAGAGCTCCATGCCAAAGAGGCTCCAGATCGTATTTGGGAGCTAGAAACGTGGGGCGCAATCTTTGACCGCACCAAAGAGGGAAAAATTTCTCAGCGCAACTTCGGTGGGCACGAGTATCCACGCCTCGCTCACGTTGGTGATCGAACAGGCCTAGAACTCATTCGCACAATGCAACAAAAGATCGTCGCGCTACAGCAAAAAGATGGTGCCGAATACGGATCCATGGAGAGCAATATCAAAGTCTTCGCGGAGTTAACAATCACCGATATTTTGAAGGAGAATGGCAAAGTCTCCGGTGCCTATGGTTATTGGAGAGAGACCGGCGCTGAAGTTTTATTTGAGGCACCAACCGTAATCATTGCAACGGGCGGCGTAGGAAAAACTTTTAAAATTACATCTAACTCTTGGGAAGGCACGGGAGACGGCCATGCATTAGCACTTAAAGCCGGTGCGAACTTAGTTGACATGGAGTTCTTGCAGTTCCACCCAACTGGAATGGTATGGCCACCATCAGTACGAGGGATTTTAGTTACTGAATCGGTTCGCGGCGAGGGTGGAATTTTAACTAACTCCGCAGGTGAGCGGTTTATGTTTAATTACATTCCAGATGTATTTAAAAGTATTTACGCCGACAATGTTGAAGAGGCAGATCGTTGGTATCTTGATCAAGATAATAATCGCCGTCCCCCAGAGTTACTACCACGCGATGAAGTTGCTCGCGCGATTAACAGCGAAGTTAAAGCTGGCCGTGGTACCGAACACGGTGGTGTATTCCTAGATGTTTCAAAACGTTTGTCGGCTGAAGTAATTAAGAAACGCCTGCCATCCATGTGGCATCAGTTCTATGAATTAGCTGGAGTGGACATTACAAAAGAACCGATGGAAGTCGGTCCTACATGTCACTACGTAATGGGTGGGGTCGAAGTTGAACCCGACACCGCAGCTGCCATTGGAGTTCCAGGATTATTCGCCGCCGGTGAAGTTGCTGGTGGAATGCACGGCTCTAACCGTTTAGGCGGTAATTCATTAACGGATCTACTAGTTTTTGGACGTCGAGCCGGAATGGGTGCGGCGCAGTATTTCAAGAGCAATGGCAAAAACCCAGTGAGCGAAGCAGCTATTGAGGCAGCAGCCAAGAAGATCCAAGCCCCATTTGATCGCGAAGGTGGCGAGAATTCATATGCCCTGCATGCAGAGCTGCAAGAAGTTGCCCATAACTTAGTTGGAATTATCCGCACTGCAGGCGAGCTAGAAGATGCGATTATAAAAATTGCAGAGATTAGAAAGCGCAGTGCAAATGTTTCAGTCAGTGGCGGTCGTAAATTCAATCCCGGCTTCCATTTAGCTTTTGATTTAGACAACATGCTCTTAGTTGCCGAATCAACGGCAAAGTCAGCGTTACTTCGCCAAGAGTCTCGCGGCGGACATACACGCGATGACTTCCCGGGCATGAATAATAAATGGCGCCAGGTTAACCACATTTCATCTTTTGATGGCGCTCAAGTAAATGTGCGCGCACAAGCTCTACCAGCTCTACCTAAAGAGCTCTTTGATCTTTTCGACGTTCATGAATTAGAGAAATACATGACACCGGAAGAAATTGCGAAAGGCGGTACCAACTAATGGCACGCATGATTAATTTACGGATATGGCGCGGTGATTCAAGCGACGGCGCCCTTCAAGATGTTCAAGTCGAGGCCAATGATGGCGAGGTAGTACTCGATGTAATTCATCGCGTGCAAGCAACACAGATGGGTGATTTAGCGGTTCGTTGGAACTGTAAAGCGGGCAAGTGCGGTTCATGTTCAATGGAGATTAACGGTAAGCCTCGTTTAGCGTGCATGACACAAGTTGCCTCATATGGCGAGGAAGAGACAATCACAGTTACACCTCTTCGCGCATTCCCAGTGATTAAAGATTTAGTTACCGACGTATCTTTTAACTACAAGAAAGCTATGGAAATTCCGGCTTACGCACACCCTGCCGAGTTAGCCCCCGGCGAAGCGCGTATGGAACAAATCGATGTCGAGCGCAGCCAAGAGTTCCGTAAATGCATTGAGTGTTTCCTTTGCCAAGACACGTGCCACGTTATTCGCGACCATGAAGAGAACAAGAAGTCCTTTGCTGGTCCGCGTTTCTTTATCCGTATCGCTGAATTAGATATGCATCCTCTCGATACGTTAAGAAATCGCAAGAAAACAGCGCAGGAAGTTCACGGTTTGGGAATGTGCAACATAACCAAGTGCTGTACCGAGGTTTGCCCGGAACATATTCGAATTACAGATAACGCCATCATCCCAATGAAAGAGCGCGTTGTAGATATTAAATATGATCCAGCACGTTGGTTAGGCTCCAAAATTCGCAAACGTGAGGGTATTATTTAGAAGTGAAGTTATTGATGCGTTGGGCAACCCTTAGTGGAGCTTTCTGGGTCGTAAGTGCCTTAATCCCAGGGATCGATGTTAAAGGTGGCTTTACAACTTATCTTTGGGTCGCGTTGTTGTTTGGTTTACTCAACGCAACGCTAGGTTCTCTTCTTAAACTACTCACACTTCCTGCCGTTATTTTAACTCTCGGACTCTTTCTTGTAGTTGTCAACGCGGCAATTTTGATGTTGGTTGCCCGCTGGAGCGATAAGTTAGATGTGAATAATTTTTGGTCGGCGCTACTTGCTGCCGCGATTATTAGTGTCATTAGGGGACTAGTTTCTGGGGTCACTAAGAAAGCCCGACACCTCTGAAATCCCTTGTCTTAGTTTCAATCGGCGGAGTTGCGGGAACCCTAGTTAGGTACGCCTTGAGTTTGGCAATAACCGATAGCCGCACCGGTACTTTGGCTGCGAACATGATTGGTGTTGCACTAGCTAGCGCTCTCCTCGTTTTGATGGAGCGTCGCGGAGTTACCGAATTACGTCTATTACTTTTACCCGGGTTTTGCGCAGGCCTAACAACTTTTTCGGCAGTAACTGCGCAATCACTACAACCTAGTGATGGCGGATGGCTGTTCTTGGCTCATAACTTAATCTTCTCGCTAATGATTATCGTGATTGTGCTTCCGCTAGCGCGCAAAGTTATCCCGACCCGCTCATGAATACTTTCTATGTGATTATCGGTGCAGCAGTCGGTGCGCCAGCACGTTTTGCAATTGATCAATATATTCGTAAATTTTCAAGCAAACCGTATGGAATCTTCCTAGTAAATATCCTTGGCTCTTTCTTACTCGGATTGACATTTAGAAGTAGCGAACACGTCCATGACTTACTTGCGATTGGCTTTGCCGGCGCTTTCACAACGTGGTCGACTTTTATGCTCGACATCTTTTTGGCATATGAATTGCGCCGCTACAAAGAGGCTGGATTCAACCTAGTTTTATCGTTGGGCTTCGGTCTACTTGCAGCGTGGTGCGGTTTGCATTTAGCGCAGTGAAGCCATCCAAGCCTCAATTGCATCAGGATGACGTGGAATATTTTCACTCAAATTAAAGCAACCGGTTTCAGTTACTAATACGTCATCTTCAATGCGAATTCCGATTCCGCGATACTCCGGCGCAAATAGCTCATCATCAGGCTGGATATATAGACCAGGTTCGACCGTTAAAATCATTCCGGCCTCTAATTTCGCTTCCGTGTACTGATCTTTACGGGCTTGGGCACAATCATGGACGTCCATACCCAACATGTGACTGACTCCATGCAAAGTCCAGCGCTTATGCAAACCAACTTCAGGACGCATGGACTCTTCTGCACTAACCGTTAAGACACCCATATCAACTAAACCTTGGGCTAAAACTTGATGGCAGGCCTTATTGATTTCAAGGAAATCAACACCTGCACGAATTGCCGCAAAGCCAGCCTTTTGTGCTTCATAAACCAACATATACAAAGAGCGCTGTGCAGGTGAGAACTTTCCATTAATTGGCAGAGTGCGCGTTATATCGGCTGTGTAATAAGAATCTAACTCAACTCCTGCGTCGAGCAATAGTAGTTCACCGCTTTTTACATCACCATCATTGCGCGTCCAATGTAAAACGCAGGCATGTGCGCCAGCGGCTGAAATTGTGTCATACCCTAAATCATTTCCCTCAATACGAGCGCGACCGAAGAATGCGGCCTCAATAACGCGCTCTCCGCGCGGTCTTGCAACTGCAGCTGGCAGCGCCAAGATGGCGTCGTTAAAACCACGATGGGTTACATCAACTGCTTTTTGCATCTCGTTAATTTCATACTCATCTTTTATTAGACGGGCGACAGAGACAAAATTTTCTAATTCCCTAGCGCGCGGATTCTTCTTAATCGTCGAATCCAATAGTGCGTCGATTCCAGCTAAGGCAACGGAAGGTGTGCCATCTTTAAGAAGGGCTGCAAGATCGCTAACTTTGCGGACCTCAATACCAAATCGCGTAGCTGCCTCATCGGTAGTGAAGCGGCGACCAACCCACAGCTCGCCATATGTGCGATCGTGATAGAAGGCGCTTGTATCCCGAGTCGATCGGGGTTGAATGTACAAAATCGAATCATGGCCTGCCCCGTTTGGCTCCATGACTAAAACCGCGTCGGATGTAACTTCTTCGCCTTGGACACCCGTGTAATATGCAAAAGCACTATGAGGGCGGAAACGGTAATCAGTGTCATTACTTCTTACTTTGGCATTTCCGCTTGGAATCAAAATACGTAAACCAGAAAACACTTCAGATAGTTTGGAGCGGCGGGCAAAACAATGTTCGATTACGGGATCCTGTGTTATGCCAACTAGTGGTGAAGGCGCCCACCCAGTTTTCATAAAGTCGGCATAGGCATCTGAAGGTGGCACGTCGTAAACGCGACGGCTTTCCACGGGCTGATCAGCTGATTCCATGGCCCTAGCCTACAAGAAGGAATTCCAAATGCCACTAGCAAGAATTGCTTTTATTGAGTTACAGTCCGCACATATTAAGCGCGAGTTAACCTTGGGAGAATCATGTTACGTAATGGAGTTATTAACGGACAACTGGCATCGGTATTAGCTCGTTTCCGTCACGTAAACACCTTGGCCATTGTCGATGGCCCTTTCCCTAGCTACCCAGGTGTCGAACTCGTCGATTTAGCACTGATCAAGGGCTTCCCATCGATACCAGATGTTTTGGATGCAATTTTGCCTTTGATGGAACTAACTGGTTTGTACTTAGCTAATGAATTTAGTGAAAAGGTAGATGCCCTAACTGTTGAAAAGTATAAAAAGCATCACAGTGGAGTTCCAACTATATTGATCCCTCATGAAGAGTTCAAAATAAAAGTTGGCCAAGCTCTTGCAATTATTCACACTGGCGATGCAGTCCCGTATAGCAGTGTAATTTTGAAATCAGGTTAAGTTAAATATGGTAAGAATTGGAATAATTGGTACTGGAGTTATGGGTGCTGGGCATGCGAGATTTATTAAAGAATCTGTCCCTAGTGCGCAAGTAGTTGCACTCTTTGATATCGACACTGAAAAAATGGCTGCTTTGGCACTTGAACTCGGAACCGTTTTAGTTCAGACGACAGACCCAGCCGCTCTGATGAGCCACCCAGATGTTGACGCTGTGATTATTGCTTCACCAGACCCATTGCACGTCGCTCACTTAAGGCTGGCAATTTCGAGTGGAAAGCCAATTTTGTGCGAGAAGCCCATCGCGACAACGATCGAAGATGCCCGAACCATTGCTTCGGAAATTCGAGTTTATGAAGACAGAATCGGCAAACATTTAATCCACTTTGGATTTATGCGGCGTTTTGATCCTGCATACAGAGAGGTCCGTCGGTTGATTGAAACCGGAGATTACGGCAAACCGACCTTCTTTAGAACTATTACCCGAAATGTTGCCTCGACTGGTGCAACAACCCCTGGGCTTTTTACAAACATCGCAATCCACGATTTTGATATTTTTCGTTGGCTATTCAAGGATGAATGGGTCTCTGTTCAAAGTCACTACCCTCGAAAATCTTCGATATCACCCGAAGGAATTGCAGATCCTCTTGTGATTACTGCGTTTATGAAGTCAGGCATCATGATGGTTGCCGATATCGTGGCATTTAATAATTATGGTTATGACGTCCGCGCTGAAGTTGTATGCGAAAAAGGTTCGATCGAAATCGGCATTAATGGTGATGTTATTACACGTGCAAATCGGTTGATGGGCGCGCATACCGGTGGAAAAATGGAAGAAAATTGGATTCCACGCTTCACGCAATCGTACATAGAAGAATTGCGAGCTTGGGTGGCAACCATTACGACCGGAGTAGCGAATCCAGATTTAGCGACAGTTGATGATGCACTTGCTGCAAATGAAGTCTGCGCCTTAGGGGTCGCCTCTATTTAACTGGCAGATACCTTATAAAAGAATTGATCTAAACCAAGCTGGGCCGATCCCAGGAGGGCGGCATCTTCACCCAATTGTGAAGTCTCGATTTGCAAATTCTTAGTTGCAAGGGCACCTGCCCGCTGATAAACAGATTCTTTTATAGTCGCTAGAACTAAATCAGTTCCATCAACTAAACTCCCTGTAATCACTATTTTACTCGGATTTAGTAAGTTCACGGCATCAGCCAAGGCGTGTCCAATATAGGAACTAGCCTCTGTTACTAAATTGAGAATCTTCGTATCTCCTTTCCGGCAGAGTTCGGCAATATCTTTTGAGTTCTCAACTTTATAGCCCAAGGTTCTAATTTTTTCAACTAGTGCCCATCCGCTTGCAAATGATTCAACGCAATCCGTGTGTCCACAGCGGCAAGCAATACCTTTAAGGGCGTCTAATTGAATATGCCCAATATCGCCGGCCGAACCATTTGATCCACGATGCAGCTGATTATTTAGTATCAAGCCACTACCAATACCGGTTGCTATTTTTACTAGAATTAAATTCTTCTCATTAGGGTAAACCAATCGATGCTCGGCGATTGCCAACAAGTTTGCATCATTCTCCAAATAGGTAGGTAATCCAAAGATGTCATGGAATTCTTGATGGAAATTAATTTTGTCCCAACCTCGCATAATGGGCGGGCTAACAACTTTTCCTAATTCATGTGAAACTGGACCGGGAACGCCGATGATGACTCCAAGCCGTTTGCTTTTGTTAATTCCCTTAAAACTCTCTTTAAGTAGCGCGATACTTTGTGGAAAAATTTGATCAGGACCATCTTCAATTGAGATACTAGTACTGGTTGATTTCAGAACCTCTCCTTTTATATTCGAAATCGCCACAGACATCGAAGTAGCTGAAAAGTAAACAATTCCTACATACCCCGAGTTTTCATTTAATGAAAGGTAAGAAGCGTTTCTTCCCCCGTGAGATAGAGTTCCAGCACTTTCAATCAGAGTATCGGAACCCAATAAGTGTTTAATGCCATGGCTAACGGTAACCCTAGAAAAACCGGTCAATTCTTGAATTTCTGCACGCGTTAATTGAGGGCGCCCTCGGAAACATTGGATTAAATCTCTTTCACTGTGAGATGTTGAATTCATAGCTTTCTCCAATCACCATGATTTGTTATCTAACCGTTATGCAGGATAACTTGCAATAGATAGAGCCTATAGGTATTGTTCACGATTAAGCAATCTTTTGTAAATAAATTTACATAAGCTTGTCCCAACCTAAAAGGAGTAAATAGTGAAGAAAACTCGTTTCCTCGCTGCCGGTATTTCGGTTGTTGTAACAGGCGCACTCGTGTTCGCCGGTGCAGCACCCTCACACGCAGCTGTCAAAAAACTCTCAACCATCAGAATTGCTGCAGTTGTAAAGGGTTTAGATAATCCTTATTTCATCAGCGTCAAGGCTGGAATTGTTGATACCGCTAAGAAACTAGGCGTTACTGCAAATGTTCAAGCAGCCCCTGGACTTAATGATGATATTGGGCAAGCAAATAAGTTAGATGCCCTAGCAGGACAAAATTACGACTGCTATATCGTAATTCCAATTTCTTCAAATAACCTTTCACAGGGTCTCGGCAAGATCACTAAAGCAGGAAAGCCAATCATTAATATTGATTCACCTGTAGATCCTGCATCCCTTAAGGCAGCCGGCGGAAAGATTACTTCTTTCGCTGGAACAGACAACACTGCTGCTGGTAAAGCAGGCGGCGTATCAATGCTTAAATTAATCGGTTCAGGCAAGAAGATTGCTCTTATTGCAGGTCTTGCCGGAAACGTTACATCAAATGCCCGCATCGATGGCTTCAAAGCTGGCGCAGCCGGTAGCACTTTTGTTGGACCTGTTAACGCTGACTGGGACACAACAAAGGCACTTGATGCAGCTAATCAAATGTTGGTAGCGAATCCAGATATCGCAGCATTCTTCGCTGCAAATGACCAGATGGCTCAAGGAATTGCTAAGGCAGTTGCTGCTTCCGGCAAGAAGATTCCAGTCTACGGCGTAGACGGAATCATGGATAACTTGAACCTTATTAAGAGTGGTTCAGTTACCGCTTCTGTTTCACAGTACCCATACGTCATGGGCAAGATGGGTGTTGAGGCCTGTGTTGTTCTTGCACAAGGTGGAAAGGTTCCAGCTTGGACCATTACACCTTACGGAATCATTGATTCAAGCAACGTCGATAAGGCACTTGCTACTAAGAATCAATTGCCACCAGGGGCGTACAGCGACCCATACGCCAAATTGATTAAGAAGTAATCAAAGCGGTATAAAAGAACAATGAATCAAACGTCTAAGGCAGCAACCTCTTCCGCGCATGCGGAGGAGGTTGCTCCTTCGACCCTAGAAAAAATTCGCCTCGCTAGCAAAGACCCCTTTTTCTGGTCAAACTGGATTGTAGTAATTGCATTCATTCTTGTTGTTTTAGTTTTCGGTTTAATTTCACCTGGGAGTTATCTAACTCGCTATAACTTAAATAACATTTTAGTCGCTTCATCAATTCCCGCTATTATTGTGGTCGGTCAAACTTTTGCAGTCGCAACAGCCGGAATTGACTTATCTGTAAGTTCGACAATGACATTAGGAGCAGTTGTTTTTGGACTGGCATTTACTAACGGTTGGCCTCTTTGGTCTTGTGCGATTGCCGGAACTCTTTCTGGGCTTGTTTGCGGTGTTGCAAACGGGCTCATAATCGCAAAACGAAAAATCAGCGATTTCATCGTTACCCTTGGAATGCTTTCGGTTGCTGCCGGCCTTGCTCTTGTCTTTAGTGATGGCCGCCCACGACAGATCGTAAGTGAACCACTCGCGCAGTTAGCGATTGGCGGAAAAGGTAATATCCCATACCTAATGATGATTGCAATCGCAATAACAGTCGCGGCACATTTCTTTTTGTTCAATACAAGATTCGGAATACACATCTTGGCTACCGGTGGCGATCCTGAAGCCGCGCGTGCAATGGGCGTAAATATAGATTTAGTAAAAATAACTGTTTATGCAATATCCGGGACTCTTGCAGGATTTGCCGCGATGCTTACTATTTCCAGAATCGGTGCGGCCGAACCTGCAGCCAATACGTCAATTCTTCTCAACAGTGTTGCCGCTGTTGTTTTAGGTGGAGTGAGCCTCTTTGGCGGACGAGGAACAATCTTTGGTCCATTCATCGCGACACTTCTTCTCCAAGCTCTTACTAATGGCCTAACCGTTGTAGGAGTTGCCGCGTACTACCAATATGTTTCTATCGGACTTGTTGTAATCCTCTCGGCTGCATTGGTAAAAACAAAATGATGAGTAAAAATATCGAATACGCGATTGAAGTTAAAGGTATCAAGAAGTCTTTTGGAAGCGTTGAAGCCCTGCGTGGAGTCTCCCTTTTTGCAAAACCCGGTGAGGTAACGGCAATTGTGGGCGATAACGGAGCTGGCAAATCGACTCTTATCAAATGTATTTCTGGAGTTTATACAGCCGATGAAGGGTCAATTTCTATTAACGGCGAGTTAGTTCATTTTACAACACCAGAGGAATCTCGGTCTTTTGGCATTGAAACGGTTTACCAAACACTAGGATTAATTGAGGATCTAACTATTTGGCAGAACCTCTTTCTTAACCGCGAGAAATTAAAAGGCATTGGACCTTTCAAAGTTCTAAACAAGGACGCAATGCGACAAGAATCCGCGACAATGTTAAAGAACCTTGATGTCTATATTCCTTCTATTAAATCCCGAGTTCGCGGTCTTTCGGGTGGGCAGCGTCAAGCGGTCGCTATTTGTCGAGCAGCTGGTTGGGGTTCACGAGTTGTTATTATGGATGAACCAACTGCGGCCCTTGGAGTACGCGAAACTGCAAAAGTTGAAGACTTAATCAAGAGAATGCAAAATCAAGGCCTTGCGATTTTGCTCATTAGCCATAATTTCGATCAAGTATTGAGGCTTTCCGACCAAATTTGGGTTATGCGTCAAGGAAATGTAATGGCTGGAATGCGAGCCAAAGATACAACTGGTGATGAACTTGTCGCCCTCATTACTGGCGCCAGCGCTGGAAGAAAGTAGTAACTAATGACAACTATCCCAAATCTTTTAGGCGTACACGCTCTTGTGTGGGTTGGCGGTTGGAACAACGACCAGGCAACTGAAGCAATCAGGAATTCGAAAGAGGCCGGATACGGACTCATCGAGATTCCAGCGCTTGATCCTAAGTCGATCGATGTTGAACACACATCTAAAACCCTTAAAGAGTTCGATATGAAAGCCGCCTGCTCTCTTGGCCTGACATTCGATGCTGATATCAATAACGACGATTCGGAAATTGCTCGACGTGGCGAAGCGCGTCTCATGGATGCACTTACGGTTGTCGAAAAACTTGGAGGCGATTACTTAGGTGGAGTCGTATTCAGCGCATTAGGAAAGTATTCGAAACCAGCCACGCCTAAAGCTATTGAAAACGCGACTAACGCTCTTCGAAGGCTCGCTCAAGCTGCATCAGAGCGCGGCATAACAGTTGGTTTAGAACCAGTTAATCGTTACGAATCAAACTTAATTAATACTGGGCAACAAGCACTCGATATGATCAACAATATAGGCGAAAAAAACGTAGTTGTTCACCTAGACGTTTATCACATGAATATTGAAGAGCAGGATTTAATCTCTCCAGTTCTAGCTGCTGGCTCACAATTGGGTTACGTTCATATCGGGGCAAGCCATAGAGGCCCACTCGGAACCGGCAACGTTGACTTTGATTCATTCTTTGGAGCCCTTGCGACCATTGGCTATAAGGGCACAATAACTTTTGAGTCATTCTCCTCCGCCGTAGTTTCACCAGATCTTTCAAGCACTCTGGGAATTTGGCGCAATCTTTGGACTGACAACAAGGCAATGGCGAAGTCAGCGAGGGAATACATGGAAGCCAAGATCGTAAAAGCTCACTCAGCAAAGTAGGCAACCGGGTATTTCTATGGCGATTGAACTTTCCTCACTTGAGGCGGCCCTTGAGAGAGTGGTTCATTTAACGAAAAATTCGGACGGGCGAGTATTAATCGGGCTCATTGGTAAACCAGGTGCTGGAAAATCCACGCTATCTAGTTATCTCATTAAGAATCTTCCGAAAGAAACTACAGCCTTAGTTCCGATGGATGGCTATCACTTAAGTAATGCCCAACTAAAAATCCTTGGACGCACTGATCGAAAAGGCGCGCCCGATACTTTCGACGCTAAGGGCTACGTCGAGTTATTAAAACGCATTAAAGCCAACACCAAAGATGAAATCTATTTTCCAATATTTCATCGCGACATTGAAGAGTCAATCGCTGCAGATGGTGTGGTGCACCCACACACAACCCTGGTTCTTACTGAAGGAAACTACCTACTTGTAGAAAGCGACGGTTGGGCGGGAGTCGCAGATTCCCTTACTGAAAGTTGGTTTATCGATGTAGATAATGACAAACGAATGGCGCGACTTGTAGCTAGACATGTTAAATATGGGAGGAGTCCTGAGGCGGCCCATGCTTGGGCTAATGGCACTGATCAGCGCAATGCCGAGCTTATTGAGACCACGCGAATGAAGGCTGACGTCATAGTTCACTTGGATTAACGTGTAAACTACGGCCACCACTTGGAGACGTCGCATAGCCCGGTCGAGTGCGCCTCACTGCTAACGAGGTAAGGGGTTAAACCCTTCAGGAGTTCAAATCTCCTCGTCTCCGC
>CAILBF010000217.1 GCA_903832395.1 uncultured Actinomycetes bacterium
GATCCAATGTCATTTACTGCAATTACTGGTGTTGTTGTAGACAAGTGAGCTCCGTAGGGATAGATGAGTAGAAGTACCCGCATTTGCGGCTGGAGGGCAAGGGTACGGTTTAGGTGCACTTTGGGGCAAATCCGTGCGCATATCTACGCTCAAAGATTAGACTCATATCCATCATGAATCGCTACCGCGCTCTATTTGCACTCCCCAATGTTTGGGTACTGGTGCTTGCGGCTTTTCCTGCGCGAGTTGCCTATGGAATGGTCGGCTTGGCTCTATTTTTCAAAGCCCATCAGGAAACTGGTTCATTAGCAATTGCTGGATTAGTGATTGGCACGAACTCATTGGCTGGCTCATTTACGGCAGGTATTCGTGGATCACTCATCGATAAGTACGGACAGAAATGGCCACTTCGAGTTCTCGTTCCTGGCTATGCATCGATGATGATTATTGTAAATAGTTCGCACTCGTCCGTTGTCATTGTGCTCATGGGAATTATTATGGGACTCACTGCGCCACCGATTAATTTGTCGGTTCGACCGCTTTGGAAAACAATTGTCACCGGAGACTTTCTTCGCACTGCTTATGCAGTAGACACCTCGGTAATGAACACTGCTGGTGTCGTCGGCCCAGTGATTGCAACTTCGCTAGCTTTATCGAGCCATCCGGGAAGCGCCCTAATGGCTGCAGCTTTCCTCATGCTACTTGGTGGCGGTGCTCACGCTATCGCATCAGTTTCAAGAGATTGGAAACCTGAGAAGAAAGATAGTGGCGCCCAATCGCTCTGGCGAAACCCAGCGCTTCGATTAATGATGCTTGAAGGTTCCTTCATTGGTTTTGGTTGGGGGCTTTTTGATGTAGCGGTTCCATCTTTTGCAACAATTGAGAAAGTTCCACATCGCACTGCTTGGGTCTTTGCTGCCATGGGAATCTCCAGCATCATCGGCGGATTGATCGCAGGCTTGATTTCTAGACGTACGTCATCCCTTGCCGCCCTGCGAAAAACATATCTCGTGTGGTTTCTTGTCTCAATCCCGATGGCATTTACGTATCCCGGTTGGTCTATGGCCATCGCGGGTGCGCTTCTAGGTTTCGTTGGCGGTGCGATTCAAGTTTTCTACTGGGAAGTTATGGAAGCTGTACGGCCTAAAGGTTCAGCTGTTTCTTACATGGCCTGGCTTTGGACCGTTGAAGGAAGTGTGATGTCACTTGGTTCGGCTGTCGGAGGCATACTCTCTGAAAAAGTATCTCCAACTTTCTGTCTAGCTTTAACTGCAGTTTCAATCGGTTTGGGAAATCTAGTTTTAACTATTGGGCGAGAGCGGCTTAAGGCGGCTAATCGCATTCCAACTGATGATGAAGATATAAGTGCTAAAGAAGGTAACTCTCCAATTAATACCTAGTTGCTTAATGTGCAGCTTCGTGCCACGTCAGACCTAAACCCGCACTGACATTTAGTGGGGCTTTGAGCGGATAAGCCGCACCCATTTCACGTTTAACTAGCGTGCTCATGACATCTTCTTCGCCCGCGACTACTTCAATAATGAGCTCATCATGAATTTGTAACAGCAATCGTGATTTACGATTTTCTTTTTCAATAGCACTTTGCACTTTGAGCATTGCCAACTTAATGATGTCGGCGGCTGAACCTTGAATGGGTGCATTAAGTGCCATGCGCTCTGCGACCTCGCGGCGCTGACGATTATCACTCATTAAATCGGGAAGGTAGCGACGACGGCCCATAATTGTTTCGGTGTAACCCACTTTGCGTGCATCTTCAACTACGGTTTTTAAGTAATCGCGAATTCCACCAAAGCGTTGGAAATATGTATCCATTAAACCTTGTGCCTCTCCCGGACTAATACCAAGTTGGGCAGATAGGCCATATGAGGAGAGCCCGTAAGCTAGACCGTAAGACATTGCTTTAATCTGTCGGCGCATCTCTGGATCGACATCCTGGGCCTTAACGCCAAATATAACTGCAGCAATGGTTGCATGAAGATCTTCGCCCGATTCAAAGGCGGCTAAAAGCTTCTCATCATGCGAAAGGTGAGCCATGATTCGCATTTCAATTTGACTGTAATCCGCGGTCAGTAAACCTACATAGCCTTTGCCGGCGATGAAAGCATTTCTAATGGTGCGCCCCTCTTCGGTGCGTACCGGAATATTTTGTAGATTCGGCCCAATGGAGGAGAGTCGACCCGTTGAAGTCACGGTCTGTCCAAAGTGAGTATGGATACGGCCATCTGCGGCAATTTCTGCGATTAAACCATCAACCGTGGTTGCAAGTTTCTTAGTTTCGCGAATTCTCAGTAAATGTGTCAGGAGTGGGTGGCCACTGTTTTGGTGCAACCAATCCAGACTTTCGGCATCGGTTGTGTAACCCGTCTTAATCTTTTTTGTTTTTGGCAGTTTTAGCTCATCGAAGAGAACGACTTGTAACTGCTTCGGCGATGCAACATTGAACTCGTGGCCTGCAGACTCATGGGCAGCCTTCGTTTCACGTGCGACTTCACCTTCAAAGAAGGCACGCAGACGCTCTAACTCTGGCCGATCAACGGCGATACCTATGCTCTCCATAGTTGCCAGTAGTTCGGCAATTGGAAGTTCCATCGTTCGAAATAGCTCAGTTAAACCGCGCTCTTCTAACTCTCGAGTTAATGAATCACGGAGTGAAAATAACGCTCTCGCGGAAGTTAAAAGTTCTTGCTCTGGCGTTGACGTATTAATCGCTGAACCATTCCCCCAGCGCTCTTGGATATCGCTAAAGCTCTGGGCTCGCACACCCGGATTTACTAGATATGCCGCGAGTGAGGTATCAAACTCAACGCCTACAAAAGGCACACTGCGCGCAAGCGATTTTGCATCATGCGCTAACTTCTTAACCGCTGGATTCTTGGACCAATCACCCAACGACGATACATGAACCAAGAAGACATCATCAGGTGAAAGAGCGACTGCATATCGATGCAATTTTTCATCTACTAAGGAGAAAGCAACGGCGATTGGACCAGAGTGTGCAGCAATTTTTGCATCGGCCTCTTTGGTAGTTAGAACACCCTCGCTCATCTCATCGGCAAAGAGTATAAATTCGGGCGTCTCTGTTATCGGCGAACTCGTCTTAATTAGAATTGGTTTCAATCTATCTTTGAGCGTTTTAAACTCGAGTACATCAAAGAGTGGATTCGTCTTAGTGTCATCGGCTCCGAGCCACTCAAGTTTGTCTATTGATAACTCCAACGGAACATCGGTTACTAAGGCAGTAAGTTCACTGTTGAGAATTACACTGTCGATTGAATCTCGTAGCGACTGGCCGACTTTCCCAGCTAGTTTGTCAACGTTAGAAATTAACTCTTTTAGTGATCCATATTCGATAATCCACTTAGCTGCAGTCTTCTCGCCCACGCCAGGTACTGATGGCAAGTTATCACTTGGATCTCCGCGCAACGCGGCAAAATCTGGATACTGTTCGGGTGACATTCCATATTTCTCAATGACGGCCGTCGGCGTCATGCGCGCCAAATCACTCACTCCTCTTTTTGGATAGAGGATTGTTGTTTTTTCATTGATTAACTGGAATGAATCGCGATCTCCCGTACAGATTAAAACCTCTGCGCCTTCGCGCTCAGCCGCTTTAGCAATTGTGGCTAATACGTCATCAGCTTCATATCCATCCACGGCAAAGCTCGTAATACCAAAGGCGGCGACTAACTCGTGTAGGTAGGACATCTGAGAGCGGAACTCATCGGGGGTTTTAGCGCGCGTAGCTTTATAGTCAGGGAAAATTTCCGACCTAAAGGTTTTTCTCGAAACATCAAAGGCAACGGCAACATGTGTTGGCTTTTCGCTAACCAACAATGAGAGCAACATCGTGGCAAAGCCATAAATCGCATTTGTGTGCTGGCCAGTTGCGGTCGTGAAGTTTTCTGCGGGAAGGGCGAAATATGCCCGATAAGCCATTGAATGCCCATCAATGAGTAATAGGCGTTTGTTCACGCACCTATTCTAGTTTGCCAGATACACTCTGGTCTTATGAGCAATGATCATTTCCTTAAAATTATTCAGGAACGTGGCGGCGGTGCACTCGGGATAAAGATGGGTATCGAAATTATCGAAGCCTCTCCCCAGCGATTAGTTGCGACGATGCCAGTTGAGGGAAATACGCAACCCCTTGGTCTGCTTCACGGTGGAGCAAGCGTGGTTTTAGCAGAGACACTTGGCTCTGTTGGAGCGGCTTTACACGCAGGTCCAGGACGAATGATAGTTGGCGTGGATATAAACGCCACGCACCATAAATCAGCTACTGAGGGAATCGTTACAGCGGTAGCTACTGCACTCTCGCTTGGAAAAACTTTATGTTCTTATGATGTTGTTATTACAAATGACAAAGGTGAGCGAACTTGCACTTCCCGCATAACCTGTTTGATTTTGGCCGAGCGCAAATAACTAGGAGTGTGCGCCAGTTCCTAAATACGCCTCGCGTACCGCAGGATCGTTAAGAAGATCGGCAGCAGGTGCCTCTTTTACTACATGACCAGTTTCAAGAATATAAGCGCGGTGTGCTCGCTGCAAAGCTTGCTGAGCATTTTGCTCAACGAGTAGTATGGTCGTTCCAAGTGAGGTGTTAATCTCTGTAATAATGTTGAAAATATTTTGAATCATCATCGGAGCAAGACCCATTGAAGGCTCGTCCAGAAGCAATACCTTCGGACGTGCCATTAGTGCGCGCCCGATTGCCAGCATCTGTTGTTCGCCACCAGAGAGCGTTCCACCAGATTGAGCAGTACGTTCTTTCAAGCGTGGAAAGAGTTGATAAATCTTATCGAGATCTTCATCCATCTCGGCTTTTCTATTCTTACGGAAGTACTTTCCAATTTCTAAGTTTTCAAGTACTGACATGCCAGGGAAAATTCCCCGACCTTCAGGCACTTGAGAGATTCCGAGTTCTACGCGCTCGTGCGGCGTCATTGAAGAGATATCCTGCCCATCGAAGGTTATTGAGCCTGATGCAACTGGTCGTAGACCCGAAATAGTTTTCAACGTTGTCGTTTTGCCAGCGCCATTTGCTCCGATGAGAGTGACAATTTCACCTTGATTTACAACGACACTAATTCCTTTGATTGCCTCAATTTTTCCGTAGAAGAC
>CAILBF010000218.1 GCA_903832395.1 uncultured Actinomycetes bacterium
CCGGCATTTATTGATTTTCGTACATCTCTCTACCGACATGGCGATGTCGGAGAAGCTATTAACGAGTTGAAGGATCTTTTTCATCATCATGGTAGTGACCAGATTTTCGAAGCGTTGCTGATATCTAAAACTCTCGGCGGTAGCGAACTACTGGCAATACTTAGAACGCTTGGAGATTTTCTACGTCAAGATTTAGCCCTACGGCGAGAAATTGAAGTCAAACATGGATGGATTAAAAACTCTGCCCACCTATCTGCTGCCGCCCCTTGGATTCTCTTACTTTTACTTTCAACTCAACCAAGTACTGCGGCGGCATATTCAACACCTACGGGAAGTGCAATTTTGGTTGCCGGTTTGGTGATGACGGCTATTGCTTACCTATGGATGAATCGTTTGGGCCGTTTGCCACAAACGCCGCGTGTGTTTACTGGTGCACAGCAAGGGAGGCAACGATGATTACAACAATCCTCATTGCAATGCTTTTCGCAGTTCCAGGTGGGCTGCTATTTATCTTTGATAAGGACGCTGACCCATTAAAGGAGTTAGAACGTCGCGCCAAAGCTAGTGCTGCACAGGTTCGAGACAAAAGCGGAATTCACTTACGTTTAGAAGAGCTTGGGCGAAGCAGCGAAGTTGATTATCAGAATTTCCGCATCCGCCAAATTGGCTTCTGCGTTGCAAGTGCAACGATGGCAATGGTTCTGTTAATGGTCTCAAACCATGCACTTTTAACGTCATTACTGCCAGCCGGCCTAGTGGGCACTCTGGTCTTCGTGCTAATTGATAAACAGTTAACGGGCCAAGTGAAAGCTCGCCGCCAAATAATTGAGGCTGAATTTCCAGCAGTAGTAGAGATGCTCACTTTGGCCATTGCCGCCGGTGAAACCCCAATGAGTGCCATGTTGAGAATTGCAGAGTCGGCTGATGGCGAACTATCGAAAGAATTTGCAAGAGTCATCGACGATGTGCGAACTGGCGAGCCATTGTACGTATGTCTGGATGCGATGGGCCGTCGAGTTAAGTCAGTGATGATCCGCAGGTTTATCGATGCGATTGTTACTGCAACACTTCGAGGTGCACCATTAATTGAAGTTCTAACTCGACATGCCGTTGAAGCCCGCGCCAATCAGCGCAATATCGTCATGAACGCTGCAGGTAAGGCTGAAATCTCAATGATGATTCCAGTTGTCTTCCTTATCCTGCCTATCTCAATTCTCTTTGCCTTATGGCCATCACTTACAAATCTAAATCTCTTCGCAAGTTAACCAAAATTTACGCCGCACTTTCCTCGCGCTCTGATTGACTAGAGGTAGGAGAAGCAATCTCTGGTTGAACAGTCAGCTTTTGAATTGGAGCGTTGACTTCGCGCGCAGCAACTTCAATCGCAGTTGGGCGACCGGCTTTGCGTTTGCGAGAAATGGCACGACCATCTTCAAACAACTCTCCGCCCCACACACCGGCTGGTTCTTTGCGAGATAACGCACCTTCTAAACATTGTGCGCGCACGGGACACCCACCACAGAGCGATTTAGCTTCGGCGATGGCCAACTCATCTTCGGAGAAGTACATCTCAGGATCTGCCGTATGGCAGGGCAAATTAAATGATGAACCGTCGCTATATGTGCCCGTTACGGCATCCAAACCGATCTTCTCATCTGCCCAGCCTGGTACTAGTAGTTCGCTGAAGAGAACGCTCATCGTCCTCACCTCTTCTCTTTTGTTGGCTAACGTTTTCAATGTTAGGTACTGCTCCGGTTGTTCCTAGTTGGTATTTAGTTTTTCTTTTGATAAATGAAAAAGGGCCCGAATCCTTTTGGATTCGAGGCCCTTGGCTTCTTGTTCTAATTCGATGTTATCGAGTAGAACCCCAAGTGGCCTCGTATCCGGCATAAAAGGCTGCGTAGAACGCAGGCTTGGCCGTATGCATCGAGGCACGCTTATTGGTTGTATGAGCAGAAGGAATTACGGCAGAACGCATTGCGTCTGCTGATACGAATGATGCTTTAACCATATTCGTTACTTCCTTTCGCTCTCATCCTCATTTCGCCAAGAAATGTAGGAATGGCAAGGGTAAAGCATGGGTAGAGGCCCGCGCAACCTAATTAATCCAAAACCTCGATTTCTCCGGATTTTGGCAGAAATGCTCAGGAAATCAGGCCGGCTTCAACTAGAAAGCGTGAAGGCTTACCGCGATAGCTCAGGTGAAGATCGACTTTGGCACGTGTAATCCCAACATAGAACAGTCGGCGCTCTTCATCGATGGATGCCTGATCATTGCTCGTCGAGGAGTTTTCAAGGGGTAATAAGCCCTCGCTCACACCCATCAGAAATACACGCTCCCATTCAAGGCCCTTGGCTGCATGCAAAGTGGCAAGGGTTGTTACAGGCATTGTTGGCGGATTGTTTTGTTGAACTCGATCTTCAAGTTCGCGTAAATAAGTGCGCAAATTCTTTGGAGTAAAGCCACTGTCGCCGTCTAATTCGCGGGCTAAGTGCAAGAGCGCGGCAATTCCATCGATATGCGCACCAGTTAAAAAGGGTTGAGCCAATGTGCGTAGTTCATCGAGCCACGAAACACCTTGCGTTGGAATAACGGAGGCGTTGCGGACTAACTTTAAAAACTCGCGCACATCTGGGCGATCGAAGAAGCGATCACTATTGCGAACTTGATAAGGCAACTTTGCAGCATTCATCGCGCGCTCTAACGAATTGAGTTGGCTGTTAGTGCGTGCAAGCACGGCAATCTCCTGGGCTTGTGTACCTTCGCTTAATAGCGACTTAATCCAATCAACGATGCCCGCAATTTCTGCGCTCTCATCTTTAAAGGCATCAACCGATGGCTTATCACCGTGATCATTGAGAGCAACTAGCTCTTGACCCATCTGGGCTTTGCGCAAAATACTATTAGCCATAAAAGTAATCTCGGGCGTAGAGCGATAACCGGTAGTTAAACGAACAACTTCGGCCTCTGGAAAGCGATTAGTAAAAGAGTTTAAGAACACTGGAGTAGCACCAGCAAAAGAGTAGATAGTTTGAGCTGGATCACCGACGACACAGATTTCTTGGCGAGAACCCAGCCAGGCATTAATAAGGCGCTGTTGCAACGGTGAAATATCTTGGTACTCATCGATCGTAAAGAAGCGGTATTGATCTTGAACGCGTTCACGAACTTCGCGCTCTTGTTCAATCATCGCAGTAGTCAATAAAAGTACGTCTTCGAAATCCATCGCCCGTTCCTGTTGTTTGACCGATTCATAAGCCGTATAGACCTTGGCGATCTGTTCGGCGTTTATGCGTGGCTTTACTGGGCGCTTACCGAGCTCGGATAAGTAATCGGCAGGGGCCACTTGTGAAACTTTGGCCCACTCAATCTCAGATGCGATATCGCGCATTAAATCCCGCGAAGTAATTGAAAGCTCTCCCGTTAATTCAGCGCGCTTAATGGCCTCGGTAATAAAACTTGTTTTAGATGTTATTAAATCCGGCGTACGACCCCCGAAGACTTGGGGCCAGAAGAAAGTGATTTGTTTGAGGGCGGCAGCGTGAATTGTTCGCGCTGATACGGCAGGTACTCCCAAGGAGCGAAGGCGCATTCGCATCTCCCCTGCTGCGCGCGCAGTGAAAGTTAATGCTAAAACTTTATGTGGATCCATCACGCCAATTGCTGCGGCATATGCGATGCGATGTGTGATTGCGCGAGTCTTTCCAGTGCCGGCACCTGCAATAACACAGACCGGGCCACGTGTGGCGAGGGCGACTGCGCGCTGCTCGTTATCTAGAGCTTCAAGAATCTCTTCGGCACGAACGTCGTTACTCACGTTCTCCAACCTCCGGTGACCTCGAGGCGGATTAAACAAGGAATCCGAGAGTTATAGATCACGGTCTCCAACTTTCTCCACCAATTAAATCTTCAACTCCGTACCCAGATTTAGCGGTGTACCAACCTGTAATCATTTTGCGGGCAACTGAAATCGTTGGAGGAAGTAATAACTCCCCCGAAATAATCGCTGCTTTCATTTCATCGCGGCTAAACCAACGTATCTCGGTAATTTCAACACCATCGGCCTTAGCAGTATCTGGATGATCAGTAATAGCTTCAAATGCAATCATGATCGATGCTGGAAACGGCCAAGCTTGGGATGCTAAATAATTAATATCATTGCAATAGACCCCGGCCTCTTCAAAGACTTCGCGCGATACGCACTCTTCAAAAGATTCACCCGGCTCGACAAAGCCAGCAAAAGTTGAGAATCGTTTCTCGGGCCAGATTGGCTGATGTCCAAGCAAAATGCGATCTGCGGCATCTTTAACTAACACAATAACTGCAGGATCTGTACGGGGATGATGTTGTGAAGAATCGTTAGCGCACACGCGCACGCTTCCACCTAAATCACTAACCGTTTCACTTCCACAACGCGAGCATCGAGGATGAGTTGCATGCCAATTGCTCAATCCCACTGCATGCATCGCAAGAGTTAATTCAACTTCGTCTAAATCTCCGCCGACTTCGCGCAAAGTTCGAAAACCATCAAACTTAACTTCGTCATCAGTTGGCTCATTGATCCAGGATGTCCTCCAAGCAAAATATGCCTGGCCTCCATCGCGTGCCAAACCTAAGAAATATCGTTCGCCGGATTTAAAAGAGGAAGTCAGGAGCTCAACGCTTGCAGCGTTTAAAAAACGAAGTTCACCATCGTTGGCACCAATATGGCCATCAATTACCGGCAGAATCTGCGCAGATTGCCAGAGCAGGGCCAATTTCGCCGCATCGATACGAATGTCGCTTGAACGGTCGATGGGTGAGAGTGATTGATTTCGTGCGCTCATGTTAGGCGTCAGACTACTAGCATCGCCCCATGCGCATAACATCATGGAATCTCTTGCACGGTGAAGCAATGCCGCCAGATAAAGAGGCCGACAACGCAGCGTTGTTAGCCGCGGAAATCAAGCATCTTAAAAGTGACGTCATCGGAGTTCAGGAGGTCGACTACTTTTTGGCGCGTTCAGGAAACCACAATCAAGTCGCAAATGTCGCAATGGTGATGGGAGCTGGCCATTGGGCTTTTGCTCCCTCTCTGATGGGATCGCCCGATGAAGATTGGCGTCGTCCTGACAAGAGTGACGAGAAAGTAGTTACTAATAAAAGTGAGATGGCATTACCCGGTTATGGAATAGGAATGGTTTCAAAGATTCCAGTTCTCTCGTGGCACCGTTTAGACTTAAAGGGCTCTCCGGTTGGCGTGTTAATGGCGTTTCCTGTTGATGGAAAATTGAAACGCTTTTATGTTCACGATCATCCTCGAAGTGCACTAGGCGCGGTGTTGGATAATGGTTGGCTTGTAATTAACACCCACCTTTCATTTGTGCCGTTTTTTAATTTTTATCAATTGCTCAAGATTAAGCATTGGGCCAATACGTTAGACATCAGCGATAAGAGCAAGATCATTATTATGGGCGATCTGAATATTCCCTTTGCCCTTTTTGTCAGAGGATTTAAATGGCGCTCTCTTGCTACGCAACGAACTTTCCCAAGTTGGTACCCCAAAGTTCAAATTGATTTTTTTCTGTCGCAAAAACTAAAAGCCGCCGACGTCAGACATATTGAGTATCCACACTCAGGACTGAGCGATCATTTACCTTTACAGATTGAAGTCGACTAAAGCTCTTAATGTATGTTGGCTGTTCTTGAAATGAAGGCAACGGAGGCTATAACTAGTACCCCACCAATTAGCTGTGCCAAGGTAGGTGCACCTCGCCCCAAAATAATGCTCGCTCCAACACCTGCAATGGGAATAACGTTGAGTGAGGCTCCTGTTACACGACCAGGCAAAATCGCAAGCGCATAATTGAAAGCCACGAAGGGCAATCCGACGCCAAATAGCCCAGATAATATGGCTGAAATCCATATTTCATGTCGTACTCCGTGAGCAAGGGTTGGGTGGCTCAGGAGAAAAACGCTGCTTAGAAAAACGCTCGCGACATAGGTTTGGCCCAGAGCTAAATCCAGCGCTGAGAACTTCGCTAAATATTTGCGAATCATGTTGGCATAAATTCCGAAAAGGAGCGAGGAGAAGATAAAGAAAATTGCCGTCGATGATGCATC